>DATNJO010000231.1:0-5195 GCA_035603895.1 Pyrinomonadaceae bacterium | reverse complement strand
GTCCTCACGGTGGGTTGTGGGGTGGGGACGAAGGCGAGGGCGCCGGTGGCGGTGGTGGAGAGTGGGGTTGGGTTGCCGGCGGAGTTGGGGAGTTTTTCGAAGGCGGAGTTTGAGGTTCATATTGCGCAGCTTAAGAAGCGTTTGCCGTCGAAGGATTTTACGATTGTCGTGCAGCCGCCGTTTGTGGTGATTGGCGATGAGCCGCCGGAGGTTGTGAAGCATCGTTCAGAGGAGACGATCAAGTGGGCCGTCGATAGGTTGAAGCAGGATTACTTCACCGAAGACCCGAAAGAGATTCTCGATATCTGGTTATTCAAGGATGCCCGTTCTTACGAGAAACACACGCGCCTGCTTTTCAACGACACACCAACCACACCTTACGGGTATTACTCACGCGAAGACAAAGCACTCATCATGAACATCGGCACCGGCGGCGGCACGCTGGTCCATGAGATTGTTCATCCGTTTATGGAAGCGAACTTTCCTGAGTGTCCGTCGTGGCTGAATGAAGGGTTGGGATCGTTGTACGAACAGTGTGGTGAGGAAGACGGTCACATTCACGGCTACGTGAATTGGCGTCTGCCGGGTTTGCAGAAGGCGATCAACGCGAAGCAGGTGCCGGCGTTCAAGACGCTGCTGGCCATGGATCGCGACACGTTCTACAGCGATCGTACCGGCGTTCACTACGCGCAGTCGCGTTATCTCTGCTACTACCTGCAAGACAAAGGTCTGCTGGTGAAGTTCTACAAACAGTTTCGCGCGCGATACGAGAAGGATCCAAGCGGCTTCGAAACACTCAAGACAGTGCTCGGCGAGTCAGACATGGACCAGTTCAAACGGAAGTGGGAAAAGTACGTGTTGACACTGACGGAAGAATTCAGACTCAACTATTAGTCCAAAATGACCGCTACCTACTCCGGAAGAGGCTTTGACAGCACGCCGGCGACCAATTCGTTCAAGCCCGCATCGGAACCGTTGTGGAAGTTCTTGTAGAGTTGCGTGAGTTGAGCGAGCATTTTGGTTCGGCTTTCCTGCTGATCCGGCTTTGTGCTGAGCGCAACGGAGCGCGCGTAGGCGTCGATGGCGCGTTCGCCGAGATGAACGACTTGTTTGAACGCGGCCTCCTGCTCTGGCGACGCTGGCTTACCGCCAAACTTCGCATTGTAATCAGCCGACACCTGCGTGTACTCGCCCTTGAGAATCGCGATGCCGAGCAGGTTGTAAGTCACAGGATTGTCCTTGTAACTACTGCCTGACTTTACTGCCAGGATGAGCGCGGCCGCTGCCTTTACCGGCGACGGCGTCAGCTCAAACCAACCCAACGCGAAATTGAGAAAACCACGCGCCTCAGCCACGTTCGCAAACGGATCCGCCTGCGTAAATTTCTCCGACTCAGCCAGCGCCAACGCGCGCTTTGCTGCGTCGATCGCTTCTTCGTTCAGACCTGGATCACCCTTGACCGAATTGGCGTAACCGGCCTGTGCCAACGTCGCGAGTACGTAGAAGTTCTCCGCGTTTTTGCTGAGCGCGGCCTTCCCCAGTTCGAACGCTTTCGCGTACTTGCCCGCAGCAAACGCTTCGTGCACTTCAAAGTTTCCCATGACCCGCTCGTACTCCTTGACGAACCGGCGCATTTCAGCGAGGTGCGAATCCTGTTCGCCGCTGTAGCGCTTCACATAATCGCGTGCGGCTTCGTAGGCGAGCTTTTGCCGTTCCGCAACGGGAACCTTCTTGTTTTCCGAAAAGCGCGCATAAAGCTGCTCGCGATCGGTGTCGTCCAATTGCGACGTCATCGACGGATTTCGTTGGGCCAAACAAACAGTTGCCAGAAGTAGAACGAAGAGTGGAAGCAGAAAGATACGCATGATTGAAAGTCTCCCGGGTTAATTCAGATCACGTCAGCGAAGTTCTTGCGTGTTCGGGCAAACCACCAGTAACCGAAGACAAAGACTACCAGCGCGATGAGGGTGAAGTATAGGAGACCGCTCCAATCGGGTGCGAGACCGTCAAGGAAGATGCGACGGTAACTCCGTATGAGCGCCGTGAAGGGGTTGATTCCGATGAACCAGCGAAAGCGTTCGGGAACGATCGACTCCGGGTAGATGATCGGCGTCAGGTACATCCACGCCATTAGCAGCAATGTAATTCCCTGCGCAATGTCGCGTAAAAACACGCCGAGCGAAGCGATCAACCACGCCGCGCCGAGCGCAAACAAGAGCTGCGGAATCAGCAACACCGGCAACCAGAGCGCCGTGAGTTGCAAACTCTGACGAATCGCAATGGTCGCAATCAACAAAGCGATCGTCGCGAAGAGTTGATTGCCGACTGCGGCAAACGCCTGTGCCGCCGGCAGTGTTTCGAGGGGAAAGACTACGCGCTTCACGAGGTTCGCATTCGCGACGATCGTATTTGACGATTGCTGCACCGTCTCCTGAAACATGGACCACGGCAACAAACCACAAAACAGATACAGCGCGTAGTCCCAGTGTGAATCGTTAATGCCAAAGCGCGCGCCAAAGATGCCCGCGAAGATAAATGTGAAGATCGCGATCATCACGACCGGCGTCAATACAGCCCACGCAATACCCAGCGCCGAACCTTTGTAACGACCAAGCAGATCGCGCTTTGCAAACGAAAAGATCAAGTCAGCACGCGCGGGCAGTTCCCACAGCGGCTGCCAAACTTTTCGATGTGCGGTCTGTGCTGTTAAAGCCATACTTAGTCAGATTCAGCCCACAAAGAAGCACAAAAGCGTTAACGAGGTCTTTTGCGCTAGCTTGCTAGGGCATGACTCCACGTCCACGCCAACTGTTTTTGTTGTGCCAGCTAATCGTCACGTCGCGCGCACCGAGTTCGCGCCACCACTCCTCAAACTCCGCGCGCGGAATGTAGAACGCAGTCGGCGCCACCAGGTGATCGAAAACGATCAAGTGTTGCTCGCGCCAACCAAACGGCGCGATCGCGTTGAAATAGTCGTTGTAAAAAAGACGCCTCGCGACTGACGCACCATTTCGATTCAGTGGTCCATAGACAAGCTTCGTCGCGAGATACATACACGCCGCGGGAACTTTCGACAACTGCAACAAGACACGCTTGTCGAGCCGCGATGTGATCCGCTCGCGCACCGGATTCACAAAGCGCGTGATCCATTCGTTGTTTTCAGCGCCGTAGATCCACGCCGACAAGTATCCGCCGGTTTTCACCTTCGACGCGAGCGACAAAAAGCCGCCGCGCGGATCGGGCAAGTGGTGCAAGACACCAACCGAGAACGCGTAATCAAACTTACGCGCGAGCGGCAGCCGGTAAATATCGGCTTGAATGACGTGCGCGTTTGGCAACGAACGCGTCGCCGCGAATGCTGTCTCTACTGCACCGCTGAGATCGATTCCCACGACATCCTGCGCCCCCCAACGCGCGGCGAGTTGCGTGTGACGTCCCTTTCCGCAGCCTCCTTCAAGCACCACTTTGCCGCGAAAAAACTCCGGCGTTACCGGCGCGATCCAACCGAGAAGCTGTTCTGCGTAACGCGTGTCTTCTTCGGTGAAGTACTGCCATTGCCAGCCGAAGTTCGCCGCTGTTGCCTGTTTGTCACTCTCGATTTCCTCCAGACGTGCGAAACGCGGAATACCACGGGTAATCGGAAACGAGGCAGCACATGCGCCGCAGCGCAAAGCGCCTTCCATGATTTCCTGCTGCTCGGTTTTCGTGACAGAAAGGTCGAAACAACCATTACACGAAGGACAGACGAGATACGAGAGTAGTTTTTCCTTCAAGCCCCACTAGCAAATCTTCGTTGGATTAATACTTCGGGTGGCAACTATAGCATTCTGGCGAGTGTTATTTGCATTCGCGGGCTTCGTGAGTGGTGACCAGACCGAAGCGCTCCTGGTACTCCGTGGAGTTTAAGAAGCCACATGTCACCGAGCGCGCAGTGTCAGCATCGCGCAACGGTTTGTTCTTGATGAAAGTGAGCCAGGTAGCGTAACCGCTGTCGTCCGGGTCGCGGCGCAGGTAGCCGAAATAGTGAGACAGGATGAATGCCTGGTAGTACTGCGCGTCGATCACTGACTGCTGGCCGATTACTTTAGCGAGCACGGTAGCGCGTCCAGCGACCGGATCTTCAGCCAGGGCGATCAACTCGGTCCGCATGGCCGCCAGATCCACGCTGCTGTTTTGCATCACCGACAACAACACGGCGTCGACAAACTCTGACGACTTCATCGCCTGCGCGTAACGGCGTTTAAATTCAGGCCGCTGCACAAACGCGTGAATAAACGCCATGCGGTTGAAATCGACTTCTCCGTTTTGACTCGCCAGCGCCGCCCGGTCAATCTCAAACTCAGTAAACTTCGGACGCCGTCCGAGGCCCGCCGTGTACAGCCCGTGCAAAAAGCCACCCATCGCCGGCAGATCGTTCTCCAATAGCACGGCCGTCGAAACATCGACTCGCCGCGAACGCAGGCAGTCGAGCTTTCCACCGCACTGCGAAAGTTGCGCACTCAGTTTTTCGATCACCGCTGCATTGGCTTCGCGTCCGGTGAGATCGAGATAGTGTTGATTGATGAAGAACCGGAAGTCGTCGACCGGATTCGACACCGTCGCGCCAGCCGCCGGATCGATCGTGATCGCGCCAGGCACGTACGCAGTTTCACCGGAGTTTGACTGTAAACGAATCGTGTAATCGCCGAACGGCACGTACGCGGCAACCTGAACCTCGACGCTGATCACCGGAAACGGAGCCGGCAATTGTTCGCGAGCGAGCGTTGCGGGATCGACGGTGAAGTACGGCGAGTTGATCGCGATGCTCGTGCCGGGCACTTGATCGACGCCGTCTCCACCAAGATAAAGCTTCACACGTTTGCCCGGTTCGAGAGGCAGCGCAACGCTGGAAAGCTCGGCGTTGAGTCCGATCAGTTTCGGATTGAGTGTCGGGGCTTGCGCCGGAACCATGTTGTAGTTCAGCGGCGTCGCGGCGTTCGCTTTCACCGCAGCCTGACCCGACATCTCAAAACTGCGAAACTTCGGCCCGGTTTCACCGCCTGCGGGCGAGACCATCACGCGACCGGTCACGATGTTCTCGGCCCAAATGTTTACTCCGCTCAGCGGTGTGAACGCGCCCGGAGTGCGGTTATCGACCAGTCGGCCCTCAATCCTGCCGAGACGTTGTTGTCCTGGACCATACAGACTGCGAACCT
>DATNJO010000230.1:0-2064 GCA_035603895.1 Pyrinomonadaceae bacterium | reverse complement strand
GCGGAGTCAGCCCCATCCAGTCGACCGCGGTTTCAAAGGCCCCTTTCACATCGAAGAAATCGAGCTCGCGATCGGCTTGAGCTTTGTTTGCTTCGACGGCTCCGCCAGTCGCGACGAGCGCGAGTGAAAGGCGTTCGTCAGGTAGTTCTTTTGGCGAAACAGGTCCGAAAACGCGCCCGATTTCAAACAAACGGACATCGCGCAGGCCGTGATTGAGATTGTGCCGCAGTGAACTCAGTAGCCCCGGCAGAAGTTCCCGGCGCATGAAGGCGGCTTCTTCGATGATCGGATTCTTGAGCTCAGGCTGATTGTCTGTTTGTTTCGGTGCGAAGCTGAAGTTGATCGCTTCGTCGAAGCCGAATGAATTCAGCGCACGTCGCAAGAGACGTTGCTTCATTTCGGTCGGCTGAAACTCGCCGGACGCGCTCGAGGGTGGAAGCTCCGAAGCGATCTTGTCGTAACCGGTGTGACGCGCGACTTCTTCAACCAGGTCTTCTTCCTGTGAGACGTCGATTCGCCAGGAAGGAACTTTGAAGTTCAACTCTTCTGCTGCTTCGTTGACCAGTTCGAAACCGAGGCCGGTCAGGATGCGAAGGCACTCAGCAGTCGCAACGGTTACTGATGTGAGTTCAGGAACTCGCTGTGAACGAAGACGCACAGTGCGCGAGACATAGGGCCGGGGATAGATATCGATCCAATCTTCGGTCGCAACACCTCCTGCAAGCTCACAGATTAGTTGGATACAACGTTCCTGTGCTCGAAGGACGCCTTCGATATCGGCGCCACGCTCGAAGCGCCGGGAAGCTTCAGTGTCCATGCCGAGAGCGCGTGCTGTGCGTCGCACTGAGTCGGGATCGAAGTAAGCGCTTTCAATCAGCACGTCAGTCGTCGACGACGAGATTTCCGACTCTTCACCGCCCATGATGCCCGCGAGCGCGACCGGGCGTTCGGCGTCGGCGATGACGAGCATATCGGTCGTAAGTGTGCGTTCGACGCCGTCTAACGTTTTTAGTTTTTCGCCGGCAGTAGCCCTGCGCACGATGATGCGTGGTCCAGCGAGCCGGTGAAAGTCGAACGCGTGCAAGGGTTGGCCCAACTCGTGCAGCACGTAGTTGGTGATGTCAGCGACGTTGTTGATGGGCCGTTGACCGATAGTTTCGAGACGTTTTAGCAGCCACTCGGGCGACGGCCCGATCTTCACACCGCGCACGAGGCGCGCTGCGTAACGTGGGCAGAGATCGGGATCCTTTATTTCAACCGAGGTTAGATCTGCCGAGCGACCCTCAGTCTTGAAGGGATCAATATGAGGCGGCCGGACCTTGCCACCTTCAATTACCGCGACTTCTCGCGCGATTCCCACGTGGCTCAGGCAATCCGGGCGGTTTGATGGAACTTCAACGTCCAGCACCGAGTCAGAGTCGTGCTCCTCGACCGCATCGATTGCGAGTCCGACGTTCGTCAACCGGTCGCGCAGTTCCTGCGGACTGAGGCTGGTATCTGTGTAGTCTTTAAGCCAGTTGTAACTAATTAACATTTGCTACTCGAACTGCTCCAAAAACCTCACGTCGTTCTCGAATAACAGCCGGATGTCGTCGAGCTCGTACATCAGCGCGCACATGCGATCGATCCCCAGGCCAAACGCGAACCCCGAATAGACCTGCGGGTCGACGCCAACCATGCGCAGCACGTCCGGATGGACCATTCCCGAACCGCCAAGCTCGATCCAGCCGGAGTTCTTGCAAATCCGGCAACCAGCGCCTTTGCACTTGAAACAACTGAAATCAAACTCCGCGCTCGGCTCGGTGAACGGGAAGTACGACGGACGAAAACGAGTGACCGTGTCGGAACCAAACATGCGCCGCAAAAACTCCGTAACGGTGCCCTTCAAATGGGCCATGGTGATCCCGCGATCCACACACAAGCCTTCGACCTGATAGAACATCGGGTTGTGCGTGGGGTCGGGCGTGTCGCGCCGGAAGACGCGGCCGGGCGCGATCATGCGAATCGGGACGCCGTGGCGTTGCATCGCATGGATCTGCACGGTGGAGGTTTGCGAACGCAGGG
>DATNJO010000229.1:0-10124 GCA_035603895.1 Pyrinomonadaceae bacterium | reverse complement strand
GGGCCAGAGTCCGCTGATCATGGCGATTGAATCGGCGCCAGCGCGGAAAACCTCATGGGAATTTGCGGGCGTGATGCCGCCGATGGCGACAACTGGCAGGTTACCGGCCGCTGCGCGAACTGCTCGCAAACCGTCGAGGCCGACAACGGGATCCGGGTTTTCTTTTGTGCTGGTCCCGAAGACTGGGCCGATGGCGAGGTAGTCGATAGGGAATTTCGTGGCTTCGAGCGCCTGGGCGACTGAATGGGTTGAATAGCCGATCACTGCGTCGTCGCCGAGCAAACGGCGCGCTACGTCAGGCGGCAGATCATCCTGGCCCAAGTGCACACCCGCGGCGCCCACTGCCAGGGCGATGTCGACGCGATCGTTGATGATGAGTTGCAACCCGCGTTCTGCCGCAACCGCGAGCGATGCTTTCGCCTCTTCGTAAAACTTCAAAACGGGCGCACGCTTCTCGCGAAGCTGCACCAGGGTCACGCCGCCCTCGGCAAACACCGCAATCTGATCCGCGTGGGACAAACCTGAGATTTGGGTATCGGTGATCGGGTAAACCGGCGGAAGGCGAAAACCTCGCATTATGCTACTCGACCGAATCTTTCTTCTTCGGCCGCTGGTTTGCCGGCAGCACTCGCTTGCGCAACCTGATCGTCTGCGGCGTCACCTCCACCAGTTCATCATCGGCGATGAACTCCAGCGCCTGTTCTAGCGAAAGTTCTTTTGGCGGCACCAGGCGCATTGCTTCGTCGGCGGTCGAGGCGCGCATGTTCGTAAGCTTCTTTTCCTTGATGGCGTTCACGTCGAGATCGACGGCGCGCGCGTTCTCGCCGACGATCATTCCTTCGTAAACTTTCGTGCCGGGTCGTGCGAAGAGCGTGCCACGCTCCTGCAAGTTGAAAAGCGCGTACGTCGTCGTGTCACCAGTGCGATCGGCAACGAGCGATCCCGTTGCCCGGCCGCGCATCGATCCCTGCCACTCACCCCAACGCAAAAACATCGTGTTGAGTAGACCCGTTCCCTTTGTCTCCGTCAGAAACTCGTTGCGAAAACCGATCAAGCCTCGTGACGGCGCCTCAAACTCGAGCCGCACGCGCCCGGTGCCGTGATTGATCATCTTCGTCATCTGTCCCTTACGCCGGCCGAGCGCTTCAGTGACCACGCCGATGAACTCGTCCGGACAATCAACCACTACCGCTTCGATCGGCTCGAGTGTCTGCCCGTCGACGTTGCGCGTGATGGCTTCGGGCTTCGAGACCTGAAGCTCGTAACCCTCGCGACGCATCATCTCGATCAGAATCGCGAGTTGCAGTTCACCGCGCCCTGACACTTTGAACTGGTCCGGTGATTCAGTGTCTTCAACTCTGATCGCAACGTTGCCGAGGATCTCTTTGTCGAGACGCTCTTTGACCTGGCGCGACGTTACGTACTTCCCATCACGTCCGGCGAACGGCGAGTTGTTGACGCCGAAGATCATCGCGATCGTGGGTTCGTCGACGGCGATCGACGGCAATGGATGCGGGTTATCGACCGAAGTGATCGTATCGCCGATGTTGATGTTTTCGATTCCGGCGAGCGCGACGATCTCACCGAAAGTCGCTTTGTCGACTGACTCACGTTTCAGACCTTCGAACGCGTAGAGCTGCGAGACTTTGGTCTTGTGCGTGGTGCGATCCGGTTTTACGACCACGATCTGATCGCCGACCTTGATCTCGCCGGAGAAGATGCGCCCAATCGCGAGCCGGCCAACGTAGTCGTTGTAGTCGAGATTCGCGACGAGCAACTGTAGCGAGTCAGCGCGAAGCTCGCGCGGAGGTGGAATCGTCTCGACGATCTGATCGAACAACGGTTGCAGATTGATTGAATGGTCTTCGAGTTTGCACTTGGCTGTGCCGTCGCGCGAAACGGCGTAGAGAATCGGAAACTCGATCTGTTCGTCGGTGGCATCGAGGTCGAGAAAGAGTTCGTAAATCTCGTTCACCACTTCCGCCGGGCGAGCATCGCTACGGTCGATCTTGTTGACCACGGCGATTGCAGGTAGGCGCGCTTCGAGCGCCTTGCGCAAAACGAAACGCGTTTGTGGCAAACAACCCTCAGCAGCATCGACGAGCAGCATCACGCCGTCGACCATCTTCAGTACGCGCTCGACCTCGCCGCCAAAGTCCGCGTGACCCGGCGTGTCGACAATGTTGATCTTCACGTCGCGGTAACGAACGGCGGTGTTCTTGGCCATGATGGTGATGCCGCGCTCGCGTTCGAGATCCATGGAATCCATCACGCGTTCGCGCACCTGTTCATTCTCGCGGAAGGTGCCTGACTGGCGGAGCATGGCATCGACGAGCGTGGTTTTACCGTGATCGACGTGCGCAATGATTGCGATGTTACGTATGTTTTTTTGTTCGGACATCAAGAGTTAAAGCTTTTCACCCGTGGTCGTTTGTCTCAGTGCTTCGTAGAGCACGATACCGGCGGCGGTGGCGAGATTCAAGCTGCGCACGTTGGGATTGAACATCGGAATCTTGAGACAGTTGTCCCAGTTCTCGCGCAGGAGATCTTCAGGCAAGCCGCGCGTCTCGGGACCAAACACCAGGCAATCGTCGGGTTGAAACGTCCAATCGGTGTAGACGCAATCGGCTTTCGTGGTGAGATAAACGAACCGGGCGTGGGGCAGTGCGTGATATAGCGACGCGAGGTTTGCGTGACGTGAGAGTTGGACGTGCGGCCAGTAGTCGAGACCGGCGCGACGCACCGCACGATCGTCCATGCGAAATCCCGTGACGCCGACGATGTGCAAAGGAGTATTAGACGCCGCGCAGAGCCGCGCGATGTTACCCGTGTTGGGTGGAATTTCGGGTTCTACCAGGGCAACGGAGATCATAGGGTTAATAAATGCGCGTCTGCGAAAAGCGCACGAGAGGCGTTTCAATCTGTGTTATGGTAGTTACGCCTGCCTCACTTCATTATCTTCAGCGAGTCTCGTTATGCAACCAATACACGTAAAGTTTAACCATACGGAAAAAGAATACCTCGCCGCTGCGCGGATGCTTTTGTTTGGCCAAAAGGAGCTCGTGGCGCGGCTGATCATCATCCTGGTGCTGGTCTGGTTGGGCATCATGATGATTTCGTTGCTCTCGGAATTTGAGTTTCCGCTGTGGGCGTCATTCTGGATCGGGCTTCTCGTCGACGCGTCGTTCGTCTATGTGGGTTTGGTCGATGCGCCGCGAAGACTCTTCCGCAAAGATTCCAAAATGCGCGAACAGTTTGAGCTAACGTTCTCGGAAGAGGGCGTTGCGCTCAAGACTCCGCAGATCGATTCGAAACTGGCGTGGAGCCTGTACAAGAGAGTACTGGAAAACAAGTCTTTGTACGTTCTCGTGTACGACGCTCCCGGACGAATGGCGATGACTGTGGTGCCGAAGCGAGTATTTCGCGATGCGAGTGAAGAATTGGAATTCAGACGACTAGTGCACCGGCAGATCGATCCGAGTGTCGCGTTTACGAATGACAGCATCAGCGATCAGAACTACGCGTACGCCCCGTCGAAGTTAGAGCCACCCGATTGGCGCTAACGACAACTCACGAACAACAAACAAAAAGAAACGACGAGCTTCGCTTGAAGGTCTCGTCGTTTCTTTCGTAAGGCCCCGTGGGCCTCAGATGTTTGTGTGCGCCGGTGGAAGGTACGTGCTGTGACCTGCTGGTTCGGGTTATCTCTTCTTTGCGGCTTTCTTCGTGCCCTTCTTCGCGGCCTTCTTGGTTCCGCCCTTCTTCGCTGCTTTCTTTCCACCTTTTTTAGTTGCCATAGCTTCTATGTGCTCCTTCTTTCGTGATTAGTTTCTGTTTCTTCATGACCACAAGATACTGTGCTTACTTCGTTCTTGTGGGCTAGAGTAAACGGCGCACAACATCTTGCTATATAAACGCAAATATCTCCGATGTCAATAACTTATTGCTCGATCACTAAAATATTTTTTCGCGTGTTGAGTGTGCGTTGAGTGCGAGTTGAAGAGCTCTGTTGCGCGATCGAGAGACGTCTCTTCAAGTTGGCCCACCTCGAGAGAAGAGACAAACGCCGTCGACTAAATTCGCGCGTGGTGCTCAGGTGAGATCAGATGAAGAAGAGAAGAACGCGGTCAGGTGGTCCAAGTGTTAGTTGCGAAACAACGGAGTGAAGATCCATTGATCGTGACGCTCGATACCGTAGTAAGCAAGCACTGCGTCATTCTTACTCCGACTCGCAACACCGACGAATGGACCACCGCCGACATCGTCTGCAGTAGATGAATTATTTTCCGTCGGACGCGTTCCCAGATTGACGAGGCTGGTAATCGGAGGAACTGCAACTTGCTGTAATGGAATCAGTTGCGCGTCTTTTGGCTGAGGAAGGAAGTTTCCGGTGTAGAACATTATCGATTGCTGAAACTCGATCAATGCTTGCGAGCGGGGACGAACAAAACGCCACTCACCATCGAGTGTCAACGGATCGCGTGCGGCTGATGCGCGAAGAATTTGCAGGCTCTTCGATCCGCCTGGCTTGGGTAGACCATCGAGCAAGTCTTCGATCGAACTTGGTAACGCTTGTTCGCCAGGCAGACGCTTTACGTTCGACGTGTAAACGTAATACTGACGTATCGCATCGGCGACTTGCTCGCCGCGAAAGATCGCTTCCTTCTCTCGTTCACGCTGTGCTTGTTGCTGCACTCGAGGCGCTAAAGCCATGGCGAACAAAGCGAGGATCGACATCAACGCGAGCAACGCGACGAGGGTGTAGCCACCCTCAGATCGTCTCTTCGCGCTCAGATCGACACTCGAGAGTCGCGACGACCGCACGATACTCGACCCGCATATATTGTGGTCGGTCATTGACTCAAGGTTCATCATCTTCAGACTCAACTTGCGGCGTCGGACGCGTCAAAGGGTTGTTAAAGTTCTTCTCGCCTTCGGTCATCGTAAGCTTGTGCTGGATCCTCAGCGTCGTATCCATCATGACCAGTTCTTTGTCCGAGATACTGGTGACGCGAAACCTTCCGCCCAACACGTCACCACGATGCACGTTCATGATGTCCTTCTTACTCTTGTCTTGCACGATCGCGACGTCGTCCACCCGATTGTTCGGACTGATGATGCCGACGTAGAGAAAATTGGGAACCGGTGGCGCCGCGACACTCAACACTGCGGGATCTGTGTAGAGACTGTTGTCTGCGTTGCGAACGATGATATTGCGTGACCCTGGTGCAGCGATCATCGAGGCTGCGACGTTAGCTGAGAGCTGTTGTGGGCTTATGTAATTGGTCTGGAGCTCTCGTCCGTCAAAATAGATCTTCGTTGCCGGCGTAAACTTGTCGCCCGCGACCTCTAATTTAAAGTCAGCGCTTCGCGCGTAGACGTTCGACGGCGACATTGAGGCAAGCAGCAGTGGCGCCGGAGGCGGGGGTATGGGGGTCGGTTGCTGAACCACCTTCTCCGGCGGCTTTGGCGGCACGTAGTAGGCAAAGATGTTTCGCGCTGCTTCCGGGGCGTTGTAAGAAGATGGCTGGTAACTGAGCGGCGCAAACATCATTGCGTTAGCGACAGCGGGCGAGATGGTTTGAGCGCTCTGCTGTGTTGCTGATTGTGTTCCGGGCTGCGTGTTTCGTACTGGTGTCGGTGTCGCCGCAGCGCGCGGCGGCGTGTTCGTGTTACTGCTACCGCCAAAACCGAAAAACACCCACCACAAAACAATCAAGGCGACGAAACCGAGGGCGGCCGCCGAAATCAACTTCTTCTTCTCGCCGGGTTTGGTTAAATCAATTGCTTGCATTGCGGTTTTCCTGGGGCTGGCTTTCGGTGTTGGCCGCGTTGTCGCGCTGGAAGTAGGCTGCCAGATTCAATTGCAAACTGATGAGTGAGCCCTTCGTGCCCGAAGCAGCTTCATCGGCTGAGCTGTTTTCGTTTGCGCGTTGCAATTCCACCTGATTGATAACGACGAACTGTTTGCTGCGCTCGATGTCGCGGACGAAACGGCGAATGTCCTGATACTGTCCCTCCACCGTAACCATCACCGCGATGCCCGGATAAAAACTCTGCCACTTGGTGGTGATCGACTTACCGCTAGCTGCCTTTGCTGCTCCAAGCGGGTCGAGCGGGGTGTAGGCCGGGCCAGAAGTATTGCGCAGATTGTTCTTGACGATTATTTGATTGAGCTCGTCGTAGAAATCCAGACGTCCCTGATCCGCTCGCAACAAGTGGGTCGTCTCAAACTCATTAAGACTCGCAGCAACTTTATCAACCTGCTGCTTCGTGTTTTCCTCCTTGTTTACTACGCCCTGGAGCGTGCGCAGATTAGTTTGCAGCCGCGTCTTATCTTCATTCAACGAGGAAACGTTCGAACGCGTTGGCACCAGGAAATAAAGATAGCTGAGCAGAACGAGCAGCAACACGAAACAACTGGCGGCCAACGCAGCCGCTTCAGCGACGCCAAACATCTTGCCGCGTCGCGATTGCACAAACGTGCTCAGCCGCTGCTTGTATTGGGGTCGAGGTGCGGTGGTTAGTTCTTCGCTCATCTCGACACCTCACTTCCGGTCACTTCGGCGACGTTCTCATTCGAATAGCTCGAACGTGGACGGTAGACCACGACCAACTCATACTGGGTTCCGGCTTCGCCGCGTCCTTTCGAAAGCGTTTGCCCGCGGAGTTCGGGTTGGAAAATTCCCTGCTCGTGCATCGCCGAGATCATGTTGGTGATCGTCGAAGGCTCCTTCGTAAACACTGCCAACTCGAGTTCCGCGACTGTTTGATTCGCTTGCATGGTCACGTCACGCACCGCGATTCGCGACACTCGCACGTTCGCGGGCAGCGACGCCTCCAGGTCTACCAGTAGTTTCGACCACGAGAACTTCCTGCGGTCGACCAACTGATGCGCTGCCGGAAGAGCCAACTGTTGTTCGGGCGTGAGTTGGTTTTTAACAGCTTCGGCACTTTTTAAGAGCCCTTGCTCCTGTTGCCGCAAATTGTTGATGTCCAACTGCAAGGCTTGCGCCTGGCCGCGGGCGACAGTCGTCAACCGCACCACCACCACGAGCCCGATAACTGAGACAAATAGAATGATAGCCGTCAGCGCCCACGGTAGCAGGCGATTACTGAAGGGTTTTGACGCCAGATTAAGATCGCTATTCACGGCGAAAAAGGATACACGGCTCGTTGAAGTAATCGCAAATGAGGTCATCGGAACGCATACACGTCGATGGCCAGGATTTGTTGCAAAAGGTGCCACAAAGAGGCACAAAAAAGAACAAGAGCACTCAGTCGCGTCGGGGCCGCAGCGGGCCTTCGTTCAGTGCCAGCGAGTGACGGTAGGCGCAGGTCACGTTGCGTCCGTTTCGTTTGGCGCGGTAGAGCGCCGAGTCGGCCAGTTCCACCAGCCGGATCGGGTCGCGTGCGTCATCGGGAAAGCAGGCCACGCCGATACTCACCGTCAGATGAAAGCGCTCGGCTTTTGGATGCGCGGCTTCGGGCGCGGCCGAGAACAGCGCCTGTTCGACCCCACGGCGCACACGTTCGGCGGCGACTAATCCTTGCAGGTAGTCTGCGTCGAGCAGAAACGCGGCAAACTCCTCGCCGCCAAAACGCGCCGCCACGTCACCTGAACGCAATGCCGCTTTAATGATCACGCCCACGTCCTGCAACGTTCGATTGCCGACGAGGTGGCCGTAGTTGTCGTTGACGGCTTTGAAGTGATCGAGATCCATCATCAGAACGCAGAACGGATGTGAAAGCTCTTCGGCGCGTGCCGCTTCGCGATTCAGTTCGGTGAAGAACGACTTGCTCGACAGCAGACCGGTCAACTCGTCGTGACCGATGAGCCGATGTATTTGCTGTTGAAACGCTCGATCGATCTCGTCGAGGAGTTCAAAACGAAAGAGTTGATTGCCGACGAGTATCTTGTCGCCGTGGTTCAACACAGCTTCGGTGACCGGACGTCCGTTGAGCAGAGTGCCATTCGTGGAGTTTAGATCCTTGACCCTGAAGATAGTCGTGCCGGAATTAGCATCGACTTCAGTGCTGATACACGCGTGCAGCCGGGAAGCCTTTTGATCGTTTAGACGTACATGAGCGTCGAGGGCGCGGCCGAGCGTTACTTCGGGACGTTCGAGCGGAATCGGCGTCGCGAGCAGTTCTCCGCCCAGGGCGATGAGCACGGGCCGACGTTCCGTCGTGCCGGAATCCTGTGTGCTTAAAACTTCTCCGACCTGGGTCGGCGAATCGGTATCGTCGTAGCCACCTGGCATGTGTTCGCTTGTGGGCCTTATCTCTTCCTTCTATAATCGCCCAACCCAATTTTACTCTGACAACCCTGCTGGTAGCAGCCATGGAAGTACAGACATCACAAAAATCGGCTGGCGGAACTTGTTGCGACGAGGTCGAAACGGGCACTGTCGAGCGCGTGGCGGTCGCCAATTTACCCACCGAATGGGGCGACTTTCGCATCGCGGCCTATCGCTCGCTGACCACCGACGAAGAATTTGTGGTCCTATTTAAAGGCGAAATGGAGCGCGATGTCCCGACGCTCGTCCGGATTCATTCGCAGTGTCTGACCGGCGACGTCTTTGGTTCGACCAAGTGTGACTGTGGACGCCAGTTGCACCAGACGATGCAGATGATCAACCAGGAAGGCCGAGGCGCGATAGTCTACCAGCAACAGGAAGGACGCGGCATCGGCATCGTCAACAAAATTCGCGCTTACGCACTTCAGGACCAGGGCGCCGATACCGTTGAAGCGAATGTGAGGCTCGGGCTGGAAGTCGATTTACGCGAGTACAAACAGTGCGCGGAGATCCTTTACGACCTCGGCTTGTGCAAGGTGAAAGTAATCTCCAACAATCCGCTGAAACTACGCGCGCTCGAAGAGTCAGGGTTGAAAATCGTCGAGCGCGTTTCGATTGAAGTGGACGCCACGGAAGACGCCGCCGATTACCTACGCACCAAGAAAGAGAAACTCGGTCACCTGCTGGATCTGAAACGCAGTTAATTACTGCTTACTTCTCAAATCCTTGATCGTTCCCTTGATCCGATCCGCATCCGGCGCTTTCGGATCGAGTTTCAAATACTTCTCTAATTCATCCGCGGCCTCCTGGTTCTTGTTTGCGCCCATGTAGAGCCCACCGAGATACCGGTGCGCCAGCGCGATATTCTCGCCGCCATTCGCAACGGTTGCCTCAAACTCGGGTAACGCCTCACCGTGGCGTTTCAGACTAACGAGCGTCATGGCGAGGTAGTAGTGCGCCATTGGACCAGCGCTCTTCAACTCCAGCGCTTTGCGCAAGTGAGTCTCGGCGTCTTCAAACTTCTTCTGGTTGTAGCGCGCGACGCCGAGATTGAGATGTGCCGTCGCGTCTTCGGGTTTGAGTTTTAATAGCGCTTCGTAAGTCTCTGCGGCTTTGTCCCACTGATTGAGCTTGATGTGCAGGAAGCCGAGATCGCTGAGCGCGATCGCGAAGTTTGGATGCGCCGCAACAGCGTCGCTTAAAAACTGCACGGCGGCCTTGTTGTCGCCTTTCGTCGCGGCGGCCCTTCCCTTTTGATAGAGATTCAGCGCCTTCTCCGGCACGCCCGCAAAGGCCGGGTTCGCAGCGTCAACTTTGAAGTGCAGTTGAATGGCGACCTGCACCATGCGTCCCCTGGATTCCTGATCGATGATCACCGGCTCACGAGCCTTGTCATACTGGCTTCCGGCATCCACGACTACGGTGTAACTGCCGGGCTCGAGTCCGCGAAAACGAAACACTCCGTCCTGGTCAGTGGAAGTGGACGACGATGCGCCAAACGAGCTGGTGGTCTCCAGGTTGACTTTAACACTGCCGGTAGCCTGGCCGGTGGGGAAATGAACACGGCCCTGAATCGTGTTATTGCCACTGCCCGTGGTCGGGCCGCGCGAACTGCCCGGCAGCACTCCCTGGGAGTAAATCGATAACGAAGCAGACAACACAAAGCTGATAGCGAGCGCGAGTTTGAAAAACGAGAATCGATATGAACGGGTACAGGGGCTATTGCTGGGCATGATAACGATTGCTTTCCTTTCTATGTCAAATTACTAAGGAGTGCGACTGCGGAGGTCTTTAATTGTAGCACGCACTCGTTCGGCATCGGAC
>DATNJO010000228.1:0-6481 GCA_035603895.1 Pyrinomonadaceae bacterium | reverse complement strand
CAACGTTCAAGGGCTGCTTATCGAGCACCAGTTCCTGCGGAGGCTGCACGGTAGGCGCAGCGAGCGTTGAGTGGCGAATTAATCCCCGGGGACTGGCATCGGAAAGAATGTGATCGATTTCGGTCACTGACAGTCGCGTGTTCAGGGGAACGATAATCACTCCAACGCGGGCACACGCATAGATCACTTCGAGGTAATCGGTTTCATTTGGGAGCAGAACGGCCAAGCGGTCTCCCGCGCGGAACCCGTGCTCCCACAACGCGCCGGCAATGTTTGCTACGCGATCGTGAAGCTCACGAAAGTTCGAGAGGTTTCCGGCTGAAGCCAACGCCTTCGCTTCGGGATAGTATCGACGAGCTCGGCCCAGTGAGTGCGCATGGATCATCGTACATACTCCGCGGTGACATGATTCGCCAGATTGTGTTCTGGAAAATAACTGAGCTCAGGCACAAAGCTCCTGAGAGACGCCGGTATCAGATCGAGTATCACTCCGAGCGCCTCTTCGTACTGTTGTTCAAAACGATATTGCGCTAAAGCGTCGACGGTAATCATTAGCAGGTTGTGGGCCTTGCAGAATTTGATGAGGTCAGGCACTCGGGCCATCGTGCCGTCGTCGTTGACGATCTCACAGATGACGCCAGCAGGCGATAAGCCGGCAGCTCTTGCCAGTTCGACGGCGGCCTCGGTTTGACCTCTTCGCTCGAGGACACCTCCAGCGCGGGCGCATAGCGGAAAGACATGACCAGGGCGGGCAAAGTCCTCTGCACAACTGTTCGGATCTACGGCGGCGCGGATCGTTTCGGCACGATCGTAAGCTGATATGCCCGTCGTGACACCGGCACCTTTCAGATCAATTGAGACGGTGAACGCGGTACCACCTAAAGCAGTGTTTTCCGGCGCCATCGGTTCGAGTTGTAACTCCCGGAGTCTTCCAGCGGTCATCGCCAGACAAATCAACCCGCGCCCGTGTCGGGCCATGAAGTTGATGGCTTCCGGCGTGATCATCTGAGCGGCTATGGTCAGGTCGCCTTCGTTTTCACGATCTTCGTCGTCGACTACCACGATCATTCGTCCCGCTTGAAGCTCGCGAATCGCATCGTCGATACTTGCAAACTCGAAACTGTCGTCTGGAAGCGTTAATTCATGGCCTAGTTTTTCTTTCTTCGCTCGCAGGTAAGGAAGCGAGTGGGAGCTTGCGACAGGTTCACAGGGAATCATGGCAACAACGTCGATCCCGGCGTTCGATAATGCGCGTGACTTGTCAGGGTTATTCGAGAGCAGACGTACGCTCGTGATGCCGAGTTCACTCAGGATTGCCGCAGGCAAACTGAAGTCTCTGTAATCAGTGGCCAGTCCCAGCGCCCGATTCGCCTCAACGGTATCGAGGCCTTTGTCTTGAAGTGCGTACGCCTGCAACTTAGCCATCAGTCCGATTCCACGACCTTCCTGATGCTCATAGATCACGACTCCTCTTCCCTCTTCACCGATTGCTCGCATTGCCAGGTCCAACTGATCGCCGCAGTCACAACGCAACGATCCCAACACCTCGCCCGTGAAACACTGCGAATGAATTCGAACCAACGGAGCACCTTCTTCTCCTGGATCGCCGAGGACAAACGCGAGTGCTGTTTCGACACGTCGAGTGCCGTTACTGAACCCCTGCTCGAACCCAAGAGTCTCAAAGATGCCCCACTTGGTCGGTATCCGAGTCGAAGCAACTCTTCGAAGCATTGATGCTGGTTCAGGCCTTGTCATGATGCCGGCGCCTTTGCTGTCTTGAAGTTGGGTGGCCGCTTTTCCATAAACGCTGTCAACACTTCCTTCACTTCCGCCGAACGTACTCGCGAGGCGAACTCCTCGGTTTCTGCTTTTATTGCCTTCTCGACCTGCTCGCGTGACGAACTTCTCAAAAGCTTCTTGGTGGCTCGCAGCGCGCCAATCGGTTTTGCAGCCAATTTCTCTGCAGTTTGAGTCGCAGTCGCCGACAACTCGGCATCGGGCACGACGCGGGTCACTAAGCCAATCGCCGCCGCGAGCTCAGCATTGAACGGTTGGGCTAACATGAACAGTTCAGCCGCACGGATGTAACCGAAGCGCGCCGGCAACGACAAACTCGAACCAAACTCCGGAACTAATCCCAGATTGACAAAGGGCAACTGGAACTTCGCGCTTTCGCCTGCATAAACAAAGTCGCAGTGCGTAAGTAGCGTAGTACCGCCTCCGATTGCGACGCCTTTCACGACCGCGATCACCGGCTTATCCAGGTTCATCAAAGCGGTACCCAGGCGAGCTTGCGGACTCTCACCCGGTCCCGGAGGGTTCTTAAGAAAATCCTCTACATCGTTGCCCGCCGAAAACGAATCTCCGGCGGCATCCCAGATCACAACATTTATTTCGTCGTCGTTTACTGCGTTATCGAAGACATCTGCAAGGGCGTTGTACATAGCCGACGTCATCGCATTCTTCTTGACGGGTCGATTCACCGTGACCCGCAAAATGCTTCCCTTCGTTTCTGTTAAAATCTCGTTCATCGCGCACCTCCTGCTGCTTCCCTATGTCCGCCCAAAACACCACTCGTGATAAAGCTATCAATCTGTTTGGGATCAAAGCCCAGCTCCTGAAGAATCTCTTGATTGTGCTCACCGAGTTCCGGGGCACGCTTCGCACGCACTTTGGTAACGTCGTGTACCTGAATCGGACTGCTGATGGTTGACGTTATGTTGTCACCCGCCCCTTCGATCGGGACGACGATGTCATTAGCTCGCAGTTGTGGATCGTTGATTACCTCTTGCGGTCCGTGGACAGCGCCAAACGTTACGTGGAGGCCGCTGAAGACCTCATACCAATGCGCCATAGGTTGAGCACCGAAAACTTCGTCGAGAATGGCCGTCAACTGCGGCATGTTTTCCATCAACTTCTTCGGGTCTGAAAACCGTGGATCGGTGAGGAGGTCTTCGCGGCCAATCGCTTGCGCCACTCCCTTCAGTTTGTCAGGTCCGATCATAAGTACGAACCAGGTATCGTCGGAAGCCTGGTAAACGTTCAATGCCGCACTCGCTGGGTTCTTGCGATCGTGCAGTCCATAAAACTTCGCGCCACTCAGCGCTGCCTGGATCGAAACACTCGCAGACCAAACGCCTTCAGCGAGTAGCGAAGTCGTAACATGCGATCCTTTGCCGGTGCGCTCGCGACGATAAAGCGCGGTGACGATGGCGGAATAGAGACCGACCGCGGTCGCGTTATCTCCGCTCCCGCCAACCGGCCAGGTCGGCGGTGCGCCGGCATCACGCGTCATCGACAGCAAGCCGCTGCGCGCCCAATACGAAGTGATGTCGAAGCCTGGCAAGTCAGCATCAGGTCCCTTGTCGCCGAAACCGGTGAGATCCGCATAGATCAAACGCGGGTTCCACTGAACGACATCCTCGTATTCGAGCTTCAATCGCTTGCGTGCGGGATGCGGCGTATTGACGATCAACACGTCAGCCCATTTGACGAGGTTCTCCAGAATCGGTTGAGCGCTCGGGGATTTTAGATCGAGCACCAAACCGCGCTTGTTGCGGTTGTTTAGGTGCCATTGATAGGGATCCTTCGCTGCCGGCTGCGGCGGGATGTGATTTCCAAATCTCCAAAAGTCGCCGGATGGCGGTTCAACTTTGATCACGTCGGCGCCGAAATCAGACAAAATTACGGCCGCGCCCGGCGCCGCGACGAAGCTGGCAAAGTCCACTACTTTCAATCCCGAAAAGATATTCTCAGTTGTCATTGTGTCTCCTTCAATTACCGATTTCCATATACCCCCATCCACGCGCCGCATATCCAGTCGCTTCCAAAACTGATGCGATCCAGGCGAGTAACCGCCCCCTGACTTCGTCCCGGTTAATCTCATTCAGCATTTCGTGTCGACCGCCCTGATAAAAATCGTGAGATACGTCGTAGATACCGGCTTTCTCATAACGCTGAATCAGAAGTTCGACTCCATCGAGCTGCTGGCCAACAGGATCTTCACTTCCCGAAAACAGATAGATCGACAGGTCATCACGGATTTCACGAAGACTGACCGGATCGGAGAGACGAGGCGCGGCGGACAAAAACGATGCGAGCGATGCGGGTTGAAGTTCCGAGAAACAGAGCGGATCGTTGATGAATGCATCAACAACTGTCGCGTCTCGACTTAACCAGTCAAACGAAGTACGCGCAGGCTCAAATTTCTGGTTAAGAACATTACTGTGGGTTGAAGCTGAAGTTGCCAGGATTGCAAGCCCGTCGAGCGCGCCAGATCCAGACAGGATCAGACCATCGATTTCGCGGCTTCGATCGAGAACATATTGCTGCGCCGCAAAAGAACCCAGGCTGTGTCCTAAAAGAATGAAGGGAATGCCCGGATGGTCTATCTTGGCGATGCGACTCAGCCTGACCATGTCCTCTACCAGGAGATCGAAGCCGCCCTCGCCAAAGTTTCCCAGGTGCGACTTGTCAGGTGCGGTGCGTCCATGACCGCGATGATCGTTGGCGTAAACCGTTAAGCCGGCTGAAACCAGGAATTGAATCGTTTCAGCATAGCGGCCGGCGTGCTCTCCCATGCCATGGGCAATCTGTATTACTCCACGTGTTGGTCCACGACTGTTCCATCGATAACAGGCCACCTCTAATCCATCTGAGCTCGTAAACCTGAACTCAGAGGTTGGAGTCACTGCGGCTTGAACGGCTTGAGTAGACATCTCTTCTCCTGACTCGTTACTCACAATCAGCGTCCCTGGAATTGCGGTGCACGCTTCTCGAGAAACGCTCGCGTCCCTTCATTCTTGTCTTCAGTACCCGCACAGAGTCCAAAGAACGACGCCTCCAGTGCTAAACCCTCGGCCTGACTCGTCTCGAGTCCTTTATTTACTGCGTCGAGCGAGTACTTGATGGCGAGTGGTGCGTTGGAAAAGATTTCCCGCAGGAGCGCTTCCGCGCGCGAGATAAGTTCGGCGCCGGGAACGACTTCATTCACCAGCCCGATACGGTACGCCTCTGCCGCGTTGATGATTGCGCCGGAAAGTATGAGTTGCAGGGCCCGCCCCTTTCCGATCAGTCGCGGCATTCGCTGGGTTCCGCCGCCACCGGGAATCAATCCCAGTTTGACTTCCGGCTGACCAAACTTCGCCTGCTCACTGGCCAGCCTGATGGTGCAGGCCATCGCGGTTTCGCAACCGCCCCCCAGCGCGAAACCGTTGATGGCCGCAATCACGGGTTTGCCAAGGTTCTCGATTAAATCAAGAACGTCTTGTCCGTAACTGCTCGACTCTTCCGCCTTCACGGCGCTGACCGTCGCCAGCTCGCTGATGTCTGCGCCGGCAATGAATGCTTTGTCGCCCGCCCCTGTCAGGATTACGCCCCGGACCGTCTCGTCATCGCGTGCATCTTCAAACGCCGCTCGCAAGTCGTGCCAGGTTGCGTTGTTCAGAGCGTTCAGCACCTTCGGCCGATTCAGAGTCACGTATGCGATGTTGTTCTTTTTCTCGTAGAGAACGTTTTCAAATTTCGACGCTGCCACTGGTGAACTCATTTTCGTCAACTCCTATTTTGAACTTTGGTCGGGTCTCCTTTTACTGGATGCAACTAAACAAAGGCGCTTAATCCCGTGATCGCTTTACCGACGATCAGGGTTTGCATCTGGTACGTGCCTTCGTAGGAATAGATCGCCTCGGCATCCGCAAAGTGGCGCGCCACGTTATAGTCGACCAGGATCCCGTTGCCGCCCATCGCCTCGCGTGCCCACGAGACGGTTTCACGCGCTTTCGACGTGCAGAACGCCTTGACAATCGCCGCCTGCGCATCGTTCAGCTTGCCTTCGGCTTCAAGCGTTACCGAGCGGGCAATCATGCATTGACAGGCAACGATGTTGCCCAGCATCTTTGCGAGCAGTTCCTGGATGAGCTGAAACGAACCGATCGGTTTTCCGAACTGCAAGCGCTCCTGCGCGTACTTCAGGGCATTTTCATAGGCCCCCATTTGTGTGCCCGTGATTTCCCACCCGCTACCATGACGGGTCCCGCGCAGCACGAGCGCGGCGTCGCGGAACGTCCCTGTGCCGCCCGCCAGACGATTCGCGTCCGGGATCCGGCAATCCTTCATTGTGATTTCTCCGTTTTGCACGACCTTGAGAGCGATCTTGTTCTGAATCTTCTCGACGCTGAATCCGGGCGTAGTCTTGTTCTCGACGATGAAGCCCTTGACCTGGTTATCGTCGAGGTCGCGTGCCCAGATGATCGAGATATCGCACCACGTCGCGTTGCCGATCCAGCGTTTCTGGCCATTGAGAATCCAGGTGTCCCCTTCGCGCTTCGCCGTCGTCGTCAGGCCGCCGGCGGTGCCCGAGCCAACCAGTGGCTCAGTCAATCCGAAGCAGCCTATCTTCTCCATGCGGGCCATCGGTGGCAGCCATTTCTGCTTCTGCTCCTCCGATCCGTCGAGATAGATCGAGCCCATTGCCAGCCCG
>DATNJO010000227.1:0-5084 GCA_035603895.1 Pyrinomonadaceae bacterium | reverse complement strand
GTGTGAGATAAAGAAAGTGATCTTCTTTAACGGGCGACTCGAGCGGCGCACCTTGTTCGACAAAATCCGGGATCAGTTCTTTGAGCGCGCGCGGATCCATGACGGCGCCGGAAAGGATGTGTGCGCCGACGGTTGAACCTTTTTCAATAACGGCGATCTCGATTTCGAGATTGTTCTGTTTGGCTAAACGGGCAAGGTGAAATGCGCCGCTGAGGTTCGCCGGTCCAGCGCCGACGAAGACTACGTCGAAGTCCAATGTCTCACGTTCCATAAGCGAGTCAGTATAGCGAAAACCGTGTGATCTCTGTAATGCGTGGTGTACACTCTTCCAACTCCGATGAGACGTGCAGTTATCATCATTCTCTTACCGCTCTTGCTCGTGATGTTTGTTTCAAAACGCACGACACAGCCGGCGGTAATCGTTTGGGCGTGGGAGCGTCCCGAGGATCTTTCCTTTCTCGATCCAGAAAAGACGGGTGTCGCGTTTTTGGCGAAGACCATCTATCTGCGCGGCGACAAAGTCGTCGTCAAACCACGACTACAACCTCTGAAAACTGCTTTAGGGACCAAACTTGTGACGGTAGTCCGGATCGAAACTGACCGCACCGACGTACCAACCCTCTCATCCATGCAGATGCAAAAAACCGCGCGCGAGATCCTCAATTCATCGGCGTCGTCCATGGTCCAGATAGATTTCGACGCCACAGTCTCCGAAAGAGACTTCTACCGCGAACTACTCCAGCAGGTCCGTCTACATTTGCCTGTTTCAACTGCGCTTTCGATTACGGCGCTTGCTTCATGGTGCGCCGGCGACGACTGGTTGCGAGATCTTCCGATCGACGAAGCCGTGCCGATGCTCTTCCGTCTCGGCGTGGACCAACGTCAATTTCAGCGACGCCTCGAAACGGGCCAACCCTTCGAATCGCGCCAGTGCCAAAACGCAGCCGGTGTTTCGACGGACGAACCCGTGACGCCGCCGGCAGTCGATCGGCTTTACATTTTCAGCCCCAAGCCGTGGTCTAAAGATTCCTTCACTAGTGCAATGGAGACCTACAAAAGATGAGACGCGTGCGTTTTTATCCCTTCGTGGCTGGCTTTCTTGCGTTTGTGCTGTTGTTCACCGCAACGCCGCCCGCCCGTGCGTGTGGTCCATTCATGGTTGACGCCATTTTCGTTCACACGGTCCATCCCGGTTATCCGATGGACCGCTTCGCTGCCGGTCGCCTCGGCGTTGTACAGCCGACTTACGCACGTTCCTATCTTTACGTCGCGTATCGCTATCTTTCCGGCTCGAGCTTTACGCCAGAGGAACAGAAGGCGTTGACTTCACTGTGGAACGACCGACTCGGGTCTGGGTCGTCTGAGGGTGAAGAAGACTGGCTGAAGCCGTGGCTGGAAGCGCGTCGCAAAGTCGTGTCTCAAGATCCGGCGCCGATTTCCGTCTTTAGGAGTCGCGAAAAACCAAACGAGTACGAAGCTTATTTGAACTGTCCGCAAGACGCCTTCGATACGGCCGTTTCGACGCTCAACGAACGAATCACAAAGTACGGCGCTGATAGTGCGAACGTAAAGACGTGGCTCGAAGCTCAAGATCAGGTGTTTAGTAATTGTGCCGGCGGTAGTTTTATCCCAACGGAACTTCCGGCAGACTCAGACGCGTTGATGCGCGCCGATCGCGTTTATCAGATAGCGGCCGCGAACTTTTATTCCGTTAACCTCGACGAGGCAAAAAAGCGGTTTGAATCGATCGCTGGTGATAGCGGATCGCCCTGGCGACAAAATTCCACGTACCTTGTCGCTCGCACACTCGCACGTAAAGGCAGTCTCGGTCCGCCGGAACAAAAGCAGGAATCGCTCAACGCGGCTGAAGCGCTACTGCGAAAGATCCTCGCGGACAAGAATTTCAGCTCCCTTCACGCAGCGGCAAATCGTCTGCTCAATCTCGTTCGCCTGCGTGCCCATCCCGCCGAGCGCCTCAACGAGTTGGCCCAAACGTTGACGACTAAGACAGCAAACCCGAATTTGAAACAAGACCTTTGGGACTACACGGTTCTTTTGGATGGCTATTTAGAGAAGGATGAAGAGGATGAAAAGAGCACGGCGGAGATCCCAAAGGGGGAGGATCTAACGGATTGGATCGCTACGTTTCAGGATGCGAGTCAAGCGGCGAAAGATCATGCCATCTCTCGGTGGCAAGCGAGTCGTTCAAACCAATGGCTCATAGCTGCCTTGAGCCTTATCGACGGTCAACACGCGAAAGCAAACGAACTGCTCGCGGCGGCGTTGAAGGTAAACAGCCGTTCGGCCGCGTTTGCCTCGGCGCGTTATCACGCGATTCGTTTGCTGATTGAGATCGGTAAGAGTAACGAAGCACGCACGTTGCTTGACCAAACGTTGAAAACCGATCGCGCTCATTTTGATGAGTCGGCGCTGAATCTGTTGACTAGTCAAAGAATGCTTCTCGCCAATTCTCTCGACGAGTTTTTGGCCGATGCCGCGCGCGTTCCGGCCGCGATCAGTTGGAACGATGATGGACGCGAACTGCCGGTGGAGGACGCAGAAGTCTCCGAGGAGACAAAGGATCAAGCCGGCAAACCGTTTTTCGATGTCGATGCCGCGAAGGCAATCAATCAGCAACTGCCGCTTTCAATACTCAAAGAAGCCGCCAGCAGCAAGGTCTTGCCGCTTGGACCACGGCGCGACTTGGCCCAGGCCGCGTGGCTGCGTGCGGCATTACTCGGCGACACCAAAACCGCGGATGAGTTGACGCCAGTTCTTGCCAATCTTTTTCCTGACTTGTCGGCGCTGCTAAACGAGTATTCGTCCACTGCACAACCCGACGAAAAGAAGTTTGCGGCAATTTATGCGTGGCTAAAGACACCCGGTATGGAACCAGTCGTCGATGCTGGAATCGGCCGGGTGATTCCACTGACTCAACAAGACTCGTATCGCGACAATTGGTGGTGCTCTGCGGCCTTCCAACCCGCTACCCCGGAGGAGAATCGCGAAGTCATTCAGTTCACCGCCGTCACGACCGGCAAGCCGCCTCGTTTTCTTTCCCCGGCCGACTCTGCCAGGGCCGAGAAAGAATGGAGCACGCTGAGTGCTTTCGGCACCGCACCTAATTACATCGTCAAGCAAGTCGTTCAATGGGCCAACACGCATCCTAACGATCCTCGTGTGCCGGAAGCCTTACATCTCGCGGTGAGAACTACACGCTACGGTTGCACCGACAAGGACAGTGTCCGCTGGTCCAAGACAGCGTTCGATGTATTGCATCGCAAATACCCAAACAATCCCTGGACAAAGAAAACGCCCTATTGGTTCAAAGACTAACTAACAAGCAGGTCGCAAATGCAACAAGCGGAACACACAAATCATCTGATCAACGAAAGCAGTCCTTACCTTCTTCAACACGCGCACAACCCGGTCGACTGGTATCCGTGGGGCGACGAGGCGTTTGCCAAAGCGCGCAGCGAAAACAAACCCGTGCTTTTGAGCATCGGGTATTCCGCCTGTCACTGGTGTCACGTGATGGCGCATGAGTCGTTCGAGGACGAAGACATCGCACAACTCATGAACGAGCTTTTCGTGAACATCAAAGTCGATCGCGAGGAACGACCCGATCTCGATCAGATCTACATGAACGCCGTGCAGATGATGACGCATCACGGCGGTTGGCCCATGACGGTCTTTCTCACGCCGGAGGGCGTACCATTCTATGGTGGCACTTATTTCCCGCCGCAGGATCGTTACAACATGCCCGGTTTTCCGCGCGTGCTAATCAGCGTCGCGGAGGCATATCGGGATCGACACGAAGAGATCGTAGAGAACGGAACGACACTGCTGAAAGAACTGCAGCGGTTGAGCGAATCCACTGCGTCAGACAATCCGGTTGAGAAGGAATTGCTCGACGCTGCTTACGCCGGCATCGCGCGGAGTTACGACTCGATCAACGGCGGTTTTGGCGGTGCACCGAAGTTTCCGCCCGCGATGACGCTCGAGTTTTTACTGCGTACGTACAAGCGCACTGGCAATGAAGACGCGCTCGAAATGGTGCAGCACACGGCGCAAAAGATGGCCCACAGTGGCATGTACGATCAACTCGGCGGCGGTTTTCATCGTTACTCGACGGATGCCAAGTGGCTCGTCCCGCATTTCGAGAAGATGCTTTACGACAATGCTCTGCTCTCGCGCTTTTATCTACATTACTTCCAGCTAGAACGCGAACCACTCGCGCGCGAAACCGCCGAAGGCATTCTCGATTACGTGTTGTGCGAGATGACCGATCCCGCCGGAGGTTTCTATTCAACTCAGGACGCCGACTCCGAAGGACATGAAGGTAAGTTTTTTGTTTGGGACCTTAGCGAAATCAAATCGGTTCTCGGCGAAGCCGATGCTTCAGAATTTATCTCCTACTACAACGTCACGGAAGGCGGAAACTTCGAAGGTAAAAACATTCTCAATGCCAACTCATCGTTCCAAAAACCTAAACCAGAGAGCTGTCATAAACTCTTCGAACACCGCGAGAAACGGATCAAACCCGATCGCGATGAAAAGATCATCACTGCCTGGAACGGCCTGATGCTCGCGAGTTTTGCGGAAGCGGGCGTGATTCTTCAACGTCCCGACTACACGGAAGCCGCGCGACGCAATGCCGATTTCGTGCTGACCAATCTTCGCCGCGACGGTTTTCTCCTCCGGACCTCAAAAAACGGTGTCGCGAAATTCAATGCGTACCTCGAGGACTATGCTTTCTTGGTCGAGGGCCTCGTCACGTTGTATGAAACCACCGGTGAGTTTCGCTGGCTGCGCGAAGCGATCGCACTGACCGACCACATGATCGAAGAGTTCTGGGACGGGGAAGGCGGCGGATTTTTCTTCACGGGCAAGAGTCACGAGGAACTGATCGTTCGCTCGAAGGATTATTTCGATAATGCCACTCCTTCGGGAAATTCGGTTGCCGCGGCCGTTTTGTTGCGACTTGCCATCCTCACAAACAAGGAAAGCTACCGTGCCCTCGCGCAGAAAGTTTTCGCCGTGATCGCCGATCAGGTACGCCGTTATCCGTCCGGTTTCGGCTA
>DATNJO010000226.1:0-14281 GCA_035603895.1 Pyrinomonadaceae bacterium | reverse complement strand
AACCCGTTTCTCACGTCAGTTACTACGAAGCCTCGGCTTTCGCTAAGTGGGCTGGCAAACGACTCCCGACAGAAGCTGAATGGGAGAAGGCGGCGTGTTATGATGCTGAACGCAAAGTTAAGCATCGTTTTCCGTGGGGCGACAACGATCCCGACAGCGGCAACACCAATCTCTTCGAAAACGGTTTCTGGTCAGTTTCGCCTGTGGGTGCTTTTCCCGACGGCTCCAATCCTTACGGTTGCCAGCAGATGATCGGCGACGTTTGGGAATGGACGACTTCGGATTACGTGCCTTTCCCGGGATTCAAGACGGAGTTTGACGAATACAACGACAAGTGGTTCGTCAATCAAAAGGTTTTGCGCGGCGGCTCGTTTGCAACGCCCCAAGTGCACATCAGAACGACGTACAGAAACTTCTTTCACGCGCACGAACGCTGGATGATCTCCGGCTTTCGTTGTGCGCGTGACGTTTAGAACCACAGATTACACAGATTCAGGAGCCCATCATGTCCCTAAGATCTGTTCTTAGATTCGTGTTCGTTGTGTCGGTGCTCATAGCTTCGTCCGGAGCAATCTCAGCTCAAGATAACTCAGCCAATCCGAGATATACCGCGCCCAAGTCACCGAACGACACCGCCTACGGCGCGAAGATCGCCGAGTACACCACCGAGAAGTACTTCATGACCGAGCTGGTGGACCATCTGCCGTTGTCGGACAAGGTGCCTTCGCCGGATAAAATCCTGGGCTACGCGATCGGCACCCCAAACAAGTTGACCTACACGAAGGATCAGTATCGTTACTACCGCGCGCTCGCAAACGCTTCGCCGCGCGTACGCGTGTTGATTGCGCCGGAGAAGAGTGAAGAGGGACGCGAGCAGATGCTGGTGCTCGTGAGTGACGAAACGAATCTCGCAAAGCTCGATCGCTACAAAGAGATCACGGCCAAACTCGGCGATCCGCGCAAGCTCAGCGAAACTGAAGCCCACACGCTGATCACCGAAGGCAAACCGTTCTACTGGGCTTCCGGTTCGATTCACTCGCCGGAAACCGGTTCGCCAGAGATGTTGATGGAGCTGGCTTATCGTCTCGCCGTCGAAGATTCGCCGTTCATCGAAGACATTCGCAAGAACATGATCGTGATGATCACGCCGGCGCTCGAAGTCGACGGCCGCGATCGCATGGTCGATCTCTACAATTGGCGCAAAGCAAATCCGGGCAAACCCGCGCCGCCGTTGCTTTACTGGGGCAAATACGTCGCGCACGACAACAATCGCGACAGTCTCGGCATGGCCCTCGCGCTCTCGCGCAATCAGATGAAGACGTTTCTCGAGTATCACCCGACGGTGCTGCACGATCTGCACGAGTCAGTGCCGTATCTCTACACGATGACTGGCACGGGTCCGTACAACGCGTGGATCGATCCGCTGGCGATCGATGAGTTTCAAGTGTTGGCGCATTACGAAATCGAAGAGATGACGAAGCGCGGCGTGCCCGGTGTTTGGACGCACGGTTTTTACGACGGCTGGGCGCCAAACTACATGCTCTACATCGCCACCGGTCACAATGCCATCGGCCGTTTTTATGAGACTTTCGGCAACGGCGGCGCAGATACACGCGAGCGCACGTTGGGCGCGAACCAGACGTCGCGCGTTTGGTACCGTCCGAATCCGCCGTTCCCGCGTGTGAACTGGTCGATGCGCAACAACGTGAACATGCAACAGTCTGCGATCCTCTTCGCCATGAACTTTGTGGCGAAAGAAAAAGAACGCTTCCTGAACAACTTCTACCTCAAGAGCAGACGCTCGATCGCCAAAGCGTCGAACGAAGGCCCCGCGGCTTACATAATTCCGGGCGACACGCCGCGTCCGGTGGAAGCTGCCGACATGGTCAACCTGATGCGGTTGCAGGGAATTGAAGTTCATCGCGCGGCGAAAGAGTTCAGCATAAAAGACCAGAAATACGCCGCCGGCTCCTACATCATTCGCATGGACCAGCCCTATTCGCGCATGGCCGACATGCTGCTCGACACCCAGTACTACAACGTCACCGATCCGGCGCCGTACGACGACACTGGCTGGACTATGGGCGCGATGCGCAACGTGAAGACTGTGCGCGTCGTGGACAAGAGCGTGCTCGACGTTGACGCGAAGCTGCTCACCGAAGATGCCAAGGTCACCGGGCGACTGACCGGACCGGCTTCGGCTGTGGGCTACGTTATCAATCACAACACCGACAACACGCTCGCGACGCTTCGTTTCCGGCTGAAAGACGTGAAGATGAGTGCCGCCGAAGACAGCTTCAAGATCAGCAACGAACAGTTCAACACGGGCACGTTCATTATCAAACGCGACGGCAACCCTGCAGATCTCCGTCAGAAACTGGAGTCAGCAGTCGTTGAACTCGGACTCAAAGCGATCGCAGTCGAGAAGCTGCCAGAGGTGAAGTCACACGATCTCGCCGTGCCCCGCATCGCGATCGTTCACACGTGGACCAACACGCAGAACGAAGGTTGGTTCCGGATCGAGTTTGACCGGCTTCAGATTCCCTACACCTACATTTCTGACCAGACGATCCGCAACACGCCAAACCTCCGCGAGAAGTTCGATGTGTTGATCTTCCCGCCGGTCGGTGGCTCGGCGCAGACGATCGTCAACGGTATGCCGATGCGCGGCGATCCGATTCCGTGGAAGGCTTCAGCAATCACGCCAAACTTCGCACACTCGCCGGATCAGACAGACGACATGCGCGGCGGCATGGGTGTGACCGGTGTGGCAAACCTGCAAAAGTTTATCGAAAGCGGCGGACTGTTCATTACGGTTGGCGGCGTTTCAAGCATTCCGATCGACTACGGCATCACCAGCGGCGTTTCGATTCAAGCGGCCGACAAACTTCAGGCGCGCGGCTCGATTTACAACGGCACGTTCGCCGATCGCAAGAGCCCGATCGCTTATGGTTACGACGCCGGCTTGCCGCTTTATTTCAGCCAGGCGCCGCTGTTTCAGGTTGCGGCTGGTGGCGGTGGCGGATTTGGCGGTGGTGGAGGCGGCGGACAGGGCGGCGGTGGAGGATCGCGTGCTTCGGGACGCGGTGGTGTTAACGATCCCGACGTGATCCAGGCAATGCCGCAACCGCGTCCGGCGGATCCAAACAATCGGCCCGATCCCGATCAGGACGCGCGCGAGAGTCCGTTCTACACTCCGGCGCAGTTGCGCCCGCGCGTCGTGCTGCGTTTTGTGTCTGACGAGAAGAACTTGCTCATCAGTGGCATGCTCGCGGGTGCAAACGAGTTGGCGAATCGTCCGGCGATCGTTGATGTTCCGGTCGGTCGCGGTCACGTAGTGATGTTTGCGACGAACCCGATGTGGCGCCATCAAACGCAGGGTGAGTTTTTCCTGCTGTTCAACGCGGCGCTGAACTACGACAACCTCAGTGTGGGAAGAGCGGAGCCACAGCGAGGCGGGCAAGGGCAAACATCAACCGCGGGCGACGATCAATAGGTTCTATTCGACCTATAGACCTATGGAACCTTTCCTCTCTGACATCGAAGCGCGTGTTCTCGGAGCGTTGGTGGAAAAGCAAATCTCCACTCCGGAATACTATCCACTGACGCTCAACGCGCTGACGCTTGCCTGCAATCAGAAAAATAATCGCTATCCGGTTACTGCCTACACTGAAAACCAAGTGGCGCAGGCGGTGGAAACCCTGCGCGAGAAGAACCTGTCGTACGTCTTCTACGGCAGCACCAGCCGAGTGCCGAAGTACAAACACGTGATGCCGGAAGTGCTGCATCTCAATGCGGCTGAGACGGCTTTGATGTGTGTGTTGTTGTTGCGCGGTCCGCAGACGCCGGGTGAACTGCGTGGCAATGCAGCAAGGCTTCATGAATTTGCTGGACTGGACGAAGTCGAACAAACGCTCTCTGGTTTAATCTCGCACGAACCGGATCCGCTAGTCGCGCGTTTGCCACGTCAAGCAGGACAAAAGGAAGTCCGATTCGGGCATTTATTGTCCGGGGAAATCCCTGTCGAGATACCCTCCGAACCCGATCGCCCATCCCCTCGGCAATCACTCGAACAGAAGGTCGACGCCCTTGCAATGGAGGTAGAAACATTGAAATCGCAATTCGAGGAATTCAAAAAACAGTTCGAATAGCTTTGTATCCCACCGACGGAGTCGGTGGTACTTCAGACTTCGCCTACCACAACCCACAAACAACTAACAATCCCACCAACGAAGTTGGTGGATCGTTCATTCCCAGCCTCTTGGTTCACGCCTGGGCTCGTGTTTCAGCTATGCAACCTCACGCGCGACGAGTATAATGTCCCTCCCTTATGAGTCTCGAAATTTTCCACCCAGCCGTCGCGCGCTGGTTTGCGCGGACTTTTCCCGCGCCGACCGAACCACAGCTTCAAGCCTGGCCGGAGATCAAAAAACAACGCCATACGCTGATCGCCGCGCCTACTGGTTCAGGTAAAACCCTCGCCGCTTTTCTCTCGGCTATTGACGATCTCGTTCGCCTCGGACTGGAAGGAAAACTCGACGACTCAACACATGTAATCTACGTTTCGCCGCTGAAAGCGCTCAGCAACGACGTCCAGCGCAACCTGCAAACGCCACTTGAAGGCATTCAAAAAGAACTTCAGGCAATGGGATTGCCTGAAGTGAACATTCGCACGCTCGTGCGCACCGGCGACACGCCCGCCGCGGAGCGCACGGCGATGACCAAGCGTCCGCCACACATCGTCGTGACCACGCCCGAGTCGCTCTACATTTTGTTGACCAGCGAAGGCGGCCGGCGGATGTTGGAAACCGCGCGCACGCTGATCGTCGACGAGATTCACGCAGTGGTCGGCGACAAACGCGGTTCGCATCTGGCGCTTTCGATTGAACGGCTCGAACAACTCGTCAGACAGCAGCAGCCACAAGAGGCACAAGAAGCACAAGGGGAGGCGCGAAACACGTTGACCCGGATTGGTTTGTCGGCGACACAGCGTCCGATCGAAGAAGTCGCCCGTTTTCTCGTCGGCACGGAAAACATCAACGCTGACAACGTTCCGCAGTGCGCGATTGTCGACAGCGGCCACACGCGCCGTCTCGACATTGCTGTCGAACTAACCGATTCGCCGCTATCGGCAGTGATGTCCGGTGAAGTGTGGGAAGAAGTCTACGACCGTCTGGCCCAACTCATTCGCCAGCACCACACGACGCTTGTCTTCGTGAACACACGCAGGCTGGCAGAACGCGTCGCCCGGCATCTTGGCGAACGGCTTGGCGATGAGAATATCGCCGCACATCACGGCAGCCTTGCTCGCGAACAACGACTCACCGCCGAACAACGATTGAAGTCCGGCGAACTGAGCGCGCTGGTAGCGACTGCGTCGCTGGAGTTGGGTATCGACATCGGCGACGTGAACCTTGTTTGCCAACTCGGCTCGACTCGATCGATTGCCAGTTTTCTTCAGCGCGTCGGCCGTTCGAATCACACGGTTGAGGGTTTTCCCAAAGGCCGCATCTTTCCGCTCTCGCGCGATGAACTGGTTGAATGTGCCGCGATTATCGATTCCGTGCGGCGCGGTGAACTGGATCGGCTGGAGATTCCCGAGCGGCCGCTCGACATCCTGGCGCAACAGATTGTTGCCGCCGTGGCGGCGGAGGAATGGACGGAAGACGATCTGTTCGCCACGATCCGGCGCGCTTACCCGTTTCGCAATCTCGAACGCGAACAGTTTGATTCGATCGTTCGCATGCTCGCCGAAGGGTTCACGACCAAACGCGGCCGTCGCTCCACTTATTTGCACCACGACGCGGTCAATCAACGTTTGCGTGGACGCAGAGGAGCGCGTCTCGCGGCGATCACATCCGGCGGCGCGATTCCTGACACTGCGGACTACGCAGTTGTGCTCGAGCCGACTGATTTGGTGATCGGCTCGGTTAACGAAGACTTCGCGATCGAGAGTTTGCAAGGCGATATTTTTCAACTCGGCAACACTTCGTGGCGTGTGTTGCGAGTCGAGCAGGGCAAGGTTCGTGTTGAAGACGCGCATGGTCAGCCGCCGTCGATTCCGTTTTGGTTGGGCGAAGCGCCGGCTCGTTCGCACGAACTCTCGGTTTCGGTTTCGCGTTTGCGCGAGGAAATTGCCTCACGGATTAATACGGAAGCAGTAAATCTGGGCGCGGCGGTTGAATGGATCACGGAAGAGGTTGGATTGTCACGTTCGGCGGCGGAACAGATTGTCGAATATCTCGCGGGTGCGAAGATTGTGTTGGGCGTGATGCCGTCGCAGGAGAATCTTGTTTTGGAAAGATTCTTCGACGACAGCGGCAGCATGCAGTTGGTGCTGCACTCGCCGTTTGGCAGTCGTTTGAATCGTGCGTGGGGATTGGCGTTGCGCAAGCGATTCTGCCGCAAGTTCAATTTCGAGCTGCAAGCGGCGGCTACGGAGGACGCGATTGTCCTCTCGCTTGGACCGACGCACAGTTTTCCGCTCGACGAAGTTTTTCACTACTTAAATTCAAAGACCGTGCGGCAGTTGTTGTGTCAGGCGTTGCTTGATGCGCCGATGTGGAACATTCGCTGGCGCTGGAACGTGACGCGGTCGCTAGCGGTTTTAAGACGTCGTGGCGGCAAGAAGATTCCAGCGCAATTGCAACGCATGGACGCGGAAGATTTGCTGACCGCGATCTTTCCCGATCAAGTGGCGTGTTTCGAGAACCTGCCGACTGGCGAACGTGAGATCCCGTCGCATCCGCTGGTCGATCAGACCGTCAAAGACTGTCTCGAAGAGGCGATGGATATCGACGGTCTTGAGCGCCTCCTGACCTCAATCGAACGTAACGAAAAGAATCTGTTTGCGCGCGACGTGATTGAGGCGTCGCCACTGTCGCAGGAGATTCTCAATGCCCGGCCTTACGCTTATCTCGACGATGCGCCGCTCGAAGAGCGCCGCACTCGCGCAGTGTTTCAGCGCCGCTGGCTCGATCCGGAAACGGCGAGTGACATGGGCAAACTCGATCAGGCCGCGATCGATCGTGTGCGTGAAGAGGTCTGGCCTGAGCCGCGTAATGCCGATGAACTGCACGACGCGCTGGTAGAACTCGGTTTTGTAACGGCGCAAGAAGGTACGGCGTGGCAAGAGTTCTTCACAGAACTCAAGCGGGATCGCCGAGCCGCGACACTAATCAGTAATAAAAATCTATGGGTCGCAGCCGAGCGTTTGCCACAAATTCAATCCGTGTTTCCACCGGCTACGCTTGAACCAGCCATCACTGCTCCGGAGAGCGTATCCCGCAGCGCCTGGACTTTCGAAGACGCCCTCGTCGAGCTCATTCGTGGACGCCTCGAAGGTCTCGGCCCGGTCACTGTCGATCAGTTAGTTTCGCACTCCGGTCTCAACAAGCTGGAGATCGAAACCGCGCTACTCAAACTCGAAGCCGAAGGGTTCGTGATTCGCGGACGCTTCACGCCCGGCATCACCGAAACCGAATGGTGCGCGCGCCGGCTGCTGGCTCGAATCCATAGCTACACGCTCAACCGCCTGCGCCAGGAGATCGAGCCGGTCTCCAGCGCCGACTTCATCCGGTTTCTTTTGGCGTGGCAGAAACTCGCGCCCGATCATCAGATGGAAGGACCGGAGAGTGTGCGCGCGATCATCGATCAGTTGGAAGGATTCGAAGCACCTGCCGCGGCGTGGGAAGGCGAACTATTGCCGTCGCGACTAGTGGAATACGATCCCGCCTGGCTCGATGCGCTCTGTTTGTCTGGTGAAGTGGTGTGGGCAAGGCTGACGCCTCCCGTTCGTTCCGCAACTGACGGCAATGGCGATCGGCCACGCGGCGCCGGACCTGTACGCAACACGCCGATCGCGCTCTTGCGGCGCAAGAATTTCGCTTTGTGGAGTTCGGTGTTTCCGACGCTGCCGGCAACGGCCGCAAACGAATTCTCCACCACGACGCAAGTAGTCTACGAATATCTCAAACATCGCGGCGCTTCGTTTTTCACTGACGTCGTCGAAAGCACTGGCTTGCTGCGTAGCCAGGTTGAAGAGTCTCTCGCCGAACTCGTGGCGAACGGCGTCGTCGTCTCCGACAGTTTCACGGGACTTCGTGCGCTGCTGACGCCCGGAAGCCGCAAGACTCAAGCTGCCGCCCGGCGCAAACATCGCCAACCGGTTTACGAAATGGCCAGCGCCGGCCGTTGGTCCATCATTCATCGCGAAAACGGTAACGGCTCAACTGCAAACCGCAACAACCAAAACCCGATCGATCAGGAAAAGGCGGAAGAGATCGCATGGACCTTGTTGAGGCGTTACGGTGTGGTCTTCAAACGTCTGCTCGAGCGCGAAGGTATGAACCTGCCGTGGCGTGTGCTGTTGCGCGTCTACCATCGTTTGGAAGCGCGCGGCGAGATTCGTGGCGGCCGCTTCGTCGCGGGAATTTCCGGCGAACAATTCGCCCTGCCTGACGCCGTGGGAATGCTGCGTGCGATTCGTCGCGAAGGTGCGCAGGACAGCATGATCTCAGTCAGTGCGGCCGATCCTTTGAACCTCGTCGGCATCATCATTCCCGGCAATCGCATCACGTCTCACACGAGCAATCGAGTTCTTTATCACGACGGCGCGCCCATCGCCGCGCTCGAATCAGGCGAGACGCATTTTCTCGTCGAGCTGAGCCGGGCCACGGAATGGAAAGCGAAAGCTGCGCTGGTCCGTAAAGCGACGCGTCCGGAACTCCGGTCTTACCTGCAACGACCTGCGTAAACACACGCCCGCACGAATGCCGTTCATTCGCGCACGATATCGTGTCGAAAGGCGGCGTAGTGTACCCGCAAAACAGCTTTCTAATAGCTTTTTCTCAGAGGCATGGCACTTGCCAACTGTGCCTCGGAGGTAGTTGGAAATGAAATCAATTTACTCGAGTAAAAAAGTGGGCGGTTACATACTGGCACTCTTCCTGATTTTTGGTTTTACAGCGATCGCCAGCAGTTCTGTTCAGGCTCAATACCGCGACGATCGATATCGTCGCGACCGCGACTATCGCGACGACCGTTATCGCCGCGATCGAAACAACAACTTCGAGGTCGCCCGGCAGCAGGGCTACAGTTGGGGCATGAACGTCGGCGCCGCGGACGCGCAGCGTGGACAGAGTTACGGCCCGCAGCGTTCACGCTACTGGAAAAACGCGACGCAAGGTTACAGCTCGTCCTATGGAAACAAGGGACAGTACAAGCAGGTCTTTCGTGATGCGTTTGAGCAGGGATACCGTGATGGATGGCAGCGTTTCGCAGGCAACGGCCGGCGCAACAATGGCCGTGGAAATCGCTGGCCTTACTAATTAGTAACCGGCAAACACTTAGCAGGGGGTGGCATTTCGGGCCACCCCTTTTTTATGGAATCCGTTGCCGATTGGCACTGCCTTTAGGTTGTGAGAGCACTAGCACAACAAAATCCAACGGTTTCCTTCAAGCTGGGACATGCCACTAAACGCCGAGCCCGGCTCTTTTCGCTCGTCAACCGCAAGATCATGGTTCCGTCCACCGAGGAATTCATGCGCGTGAACAACGCGACCGTCCGCGAGGGCCAAGCGCACCGCGTGTGGCCACCAGAAGTTCTGCGCCAGTTTCAAATGGCGGAAGTGGTGGCCAACAGCGACGTTCAGCACTACGTCCTACGCGAGAGCACCATCACGCGAATCTAGATCCAAAGAACCACAAAGACACAGAGTCACAGAGAAAAGTTCTGTATCTGGATATTCTCTGTGTCTCCGTGCCGCCGTGGTTTATTTCTTAGCGTTCTGTTCGTCGAGCCAGGTTTTCAGGGGCGCGAAGTAGTCGATGATCGCGGTGGCGTCCATCTTGTCCTCGCCCGTCATCGCTTTCAATGCCTCCGGCCACGGTTTACTCGTGCCCATTGCCAGCATCGCTTTCAACTTCTCGCCGGCTTTCTTGTTTCCGTAAATCGAACACTGGTAAAGCGGACCGTTGAATCCCGCCTCGCGGCACAGCGCGCGGTGAAACTGAAACTGCAAGATCGCCGCGAGGAAGTAGCGCGCGTACGGCGTGTTTGCCGGCACGTGATACTTCGCACCCGGATCGAAGTCGGACTCACTGCGCGCGACGGGCGCGGACACACCCTGATACTTCTCACGCAGTTCCCACCACGCTTTGTTGTAATCGTTTGGTCCAACCTCGCCGGAGAAAACTTTCCAGCGCCACTGATCGACCAGATAACCAAACGGCAGAAACGCCACCTTGTCGAGTGCGCGGTTCAACAGAAAACCGATGTCGGCTGACTGGTCCGGCACTTTCTCAATCAAACCAAGCTGCTTGAGATATGGCGGCGTAACAGACAGCGCCACCGTGTCGCCGATCGCTTCGTGAAAGGCGTCTATCGCGCCGTCGCGGAAAAGATACGGCTGACCGGCGTAAGCCATCTGGTAGTAGTTGTGACCGAGTTCGTGATGGACCACCGAAAAATCTTCTTCGTTGATCTGAATGCACATCTTCAGCCGCACGTCTTTTTCGTAATCGATGTCCCACGCACTGGCGTGACACACCACTTCACGATCCGCCGGTTTGGTAAACATCGATCGTTCCCAGAAACTCGGCGGCAACTGCTCGAAACCAAGCGAAGTGAAGAACCCTTCGCCGTAACGAACCATCTGTTTCGCGTCAGTGTTCCGTGCTTTGAGAATTGCTGTCAGATCGTAACCGCGATCGGACGTGGCCGGCGCGAGCAACGGATAGATGTTGCCCCACGTTTGCGCCCACATGTTTCCGAGCAAGTGCGCGGGAATCGGCTTGTCTTCTGCAACGACTTCCTTGCCGTACTTCTCAGAAAGCTTGTGGCGCGTGTAGGTGTAGAGCGAGTCGTAGAGCGGCTTCACCTGCTGCCACAGCCGTTCCATCTCAGCGGCAAATTCGTCAGGTTGCATGTCGTACTTCGAACGCCACATCGCGCCCGTGTCTTTGAAGCCCATCTCCTTCGCGCCCTTGTTGCTGAGCTCGACGAAGCGCACGTAGTCTTTGCGAATCGGTTGCGCGATCTGATGCCAACCGACCCAAACTCGCTTCAACTCTTCCGGGTCGCGACTAGTGCCGATAATCTGTTCCAACTCCGGCAGACTTAAACATTTTCCTTTGTCGCCGTCGGGACAGTACTTGCCTTTTCCGTAATCGCCTTCCATCGACGCGGCGATCTTCGTGAGCTCGGTGCGTTCGGCCGGATCTTTCGGCGCCGGAAGCGTGAGCGAGAGTTTCAAGAGCAGTAATTTACGCTTCTCTTCCGGTGAAAGGTTGAGTGATTCGAAGCGCCGTCCTTGTTCGGCGAGTTCGGTCGTGGCGCCGATCAAAGTTTCGTTCGCCGCAGCGGCGAGTGATTCGGTGTCGTCGGTGACGTACGTACTTTTGACCCAGTCGGCCCGGCTCGCGTCGATAGCGAGTCCGAGGAGACGTTTTTCGGTGTCAGTCAGGAATTTTCCAGCCTCATCAGCAGTTGCTGGGCCGGTAGGTGAAGTAGCGTTTGGAGTGTCAGTACAGGAAGACATAAGCAACAATCCCACACAGATTAGAAAGAACCCGCACAACCACAGTTGGTGCGGTCGATAATTGAAGTTCACGGCAAACCTCCTGAGTTTTTGGGAGGACCTAAATATAACCTGTTGTATTATCTAAGACCACTTACCATGAAAACTCTAACTCTCCTGATTTGGGCCTTGGCCCTCGTGTTCGTTGTGCCGCCGCCAAAAGCGGAAGATAACTTCACGCTCGTAAAGGTGAATGAAGGCGTTTATGCGGCGATTGCGAAGAGCGGTGGATTGGCGTCGGGCAATGCGGGCTTTGTCGTGGGCGACGAGGGCGTGTTGCTGGTTGATACGTTCTTCACGCCCGAGGCCGTCGAAGATTTGATCGGCGTCATTGCGACGGAAACAAAGCAACCGATCAAGTACGCGCTCAACACTCACTACCATCTGGACCACACCGGCGGCAACCAGGTGCTGGCGGCGCGCGGTGTGCCAATCATCGCGCACGAGAAGGTGATGGAATGGCAAACGACAAAGAATCGCCGTTTTCTGCCTGCCGCTGACGAATTGCAAAAGAGACGCGACGCGGCCGCGAAACAGTTGAGCGAGCTTCCGGCCGACCAAACGGACAAGCGTGCGCCACTCGAACGGCAGATTCGCCGGCTCGACGCGATGCTCTCGATCAAGCTCACGAATCCGACCGTCACCTTCGCCTCAGGCACGGTTCACTTGCATCTCGGCAAACGCGAAGTGCTGCTGTTCACTTTGCCGAGACACACCGGCGGCGACGTGCTGGCGTACGTGCCGGATGCGAACGTGGTCTTCATGGGCGACATGGGTTGGCGCAAGACGTTGCCAAATCTCGTGGATGCAACGGTGAGTGATTGGATCGTGTCGCTGGACAAGTTGTTGGCCCAATATCCGACTGCGAAGTTTGTTCCCGGTCATGGTGAGGTTGCGACAGCGGCTGAGATTCGCGAGTTCAGAGATTATCTCGACGACCTGCGCACGCGAGTGAAGCAGGCGATCTCGGATGGTCTAACAATCGAGCAGGCAAAGCAGCAGTTGAAGCTGCCGGAGAAGTACAAAGACTTCGCGTTTCAGGACTTCGCCACGCCGAATGTCGAGGACATGTACAAAGAACTGAAGGGAACGAAGTTTTAGCCAGGAATAAGGGCCCCGCACCAAAGGCACGGAGCACACTTATCCCTGAGCAGTCGGGTTAAAATTGAACTCCAAACTGTGGACTTTACTCTGAGTTTTTAGGCTACGGCGTGACTAAGCCCTTTTTAATGTTCCTCTGCCAGGCTTCGTAATTTCTAATTCTCCGTTTTGCTTGTTTGCGGGTCAGTTTCATTTCCTGGGCTACGTAATCGATCCGGGCGGTTCGATCTTTCTTCTTGTCAAAGCGGTCGCCTGGCGCCCTGAGGTAGACTTTGTAAGCAAACGCCCATTCTGCTTTTATTTCTTCGGTGGCCTGGACACCACGTCTCTCTGGCATGCTGCGGCTCCTTCCGGGGAGGTTTTTTGCGTCGGGATTCTACCTCCCGTTTACTTTCGCCGCAACCAAGTAACCAGCGACAGCGTGCTCAAAATAGCAGCCACCGCGATCAGTCCGTAAACCGCGTACGTGACCACGTCGGAATTGATGTAGGCAATCAGTTTACGTCCGAAATACAAGGCCAGCACCGCCTCGGTCGTGCATCTCACCAGGCGTCCGAAAAATACTGCGCCGAATAGTTTCCCCCGCGGAACCTGCAACGCTGAGGCAGTCATCACAACTGGCGTGAACGGAAAGGGCGGCGGTAGCACAGTCGCCACAAAAACCGATATCCCCGCCTTGTTTTCCATCCTGGTTTTGAACCGGTCGATCTTCTTTTGATTCAGAAAACGCTCCAGTCCCTTTTCGCCGGCCTTGCGCATAATCAGATCGATTACGAACACACCGGCGAGCGAACCGATCGCCGAGACCAGCACGTAGGCAATCCAGATGAGACTGTCGCGGTTTCTACTCACCAGCGCGATGAGCAGCAGATCGTTACCAAAGGGCAGGACGAGAAAAGAGGAGTCGAGGGCACTCAACAGAAAAAGGCCGAAGATACCCAGCCGCAAAAAAAATCTAAGCATCCGCGGTCTTATCTAGTTGCGAAAAACGTTTGGCGGACCCGAGGAGGGCCTGCTTGGAAGCAGCCCCTGCACGATCGCGAGGCGCGCAACGATTCGCGCCTCAGCATACTGAAACCTTCCGGCGAGCGTTTCCGCGCCTTCGAGATCTTTGTCAGCGAGTGTTCCCAACTCCTGGCCAAACCGTTGGACCATCGAATTCAGTCCACTGCCGGCCTGGAGCGACATCTCGCCGTCGCGAAACAGATTGATCTCAAAACCATTCAACACCGCGGCGGCGGCAATCAGTTCGTTGAGCTGACTGATACCCGGATCCAAAATCTCAAAACTGCGGGCAGGATCGACTGCCGCATAAGCGCGCGCAACTCTGACTTGCTGATCGAATTGTTCGTAGCTCGATGCGCGACGGTTGACCATCTGTCTTGCTTCTTCGAGCAGTTGGGTGGCCAACTTCGGATTCGTCTTCTGCGTATCGTTCGCTAGCTGAATCAGCATGCTGATCTTGTCGCTTTCTGACGGAAGACGGGCGATCGTTTGCCTGATCTCATCAATACGCGCGTTTTCGCCTTTCAGCGCCAGTTCACGGAAATCAAGTCGCTGCATTACTGAATCGCGGACACCTGCTTGCAAGTGATCCGTTG
>DATNJO010000225.1:0-3015 GCA_035603895.1 Pyrinomonadaceae bacterium | reverse complement strand
CATCTCTCCTGCTCCCAGCGAGAGCGCCACTCGAACTATCGTCCAAAGAGGCCGCTGTGCTCAATGCTTGTGACGGCGAGTTGAGCGCCCGGGAAATTGCCCGAAGTCTCCTTGGCAAGACCTCCCTCGGTTTCAGCAATGAGGCGGAGATCTTTCAAGTTCTCGATCAATTGTGCGAGCGCGATTTGATCGTCTGGGAGTTGGAAGTACCGATCGAGTTATATCCCGAGCGTACGCTGCGTCGCATGCTCGAACGCATTGATGACGACGATAGTTTGCGCCGGACGAGCCTGGCAGCCTTAACTGAGCTTGAAGATAGGCGAAGAGAGGTGGAGAGTGCGGCCGGCGACGCTGCGAAGTTGGACCATGCGCTCGGTAATCTCGATGCCGCCTTCACCCGCCTGACGGGAACGAGCGCCACTCGTTCAGCAGGAGAAATGTATGCCGGCAGAACGCTCATTTATGAGGATTGCCGGCGTGATATTGAGATCGAGATCGGGCCTGAGCTGATCGCGGCCCTCGCGGATCCGCTGTCACTTGTTCTGACGAGTGTTCGTTGGTTTACTTTCAGGATTGCTGCACTCTACAAGCAGCTCTTTCGCGAAATATACTCTGAGATAGCCAAACGAGCCAACACTCAAACCATCGATTTTGTTCCGTTTTGGTATCGCATTTATCCACACATTTTCGGAGAGACAAAAAAGCCTGTGGATGATGTATTGGCGCAGCTTCAGGAGCGATGGGCGCAGATTCTGGCCGTGTCCCCGGAAGTCCGTCGAATGAGCTACCGTTCTGGAGATCTGCGCGCACGCGTATTGAAAACATTTGACGCTCCGGGTTCGGGCTGGAAATCAGCGATCTATCATAGTCCGGACGTAATGATTGCCGCTTCAAGTGTGGCGGATATCCGGCGTGGGAATTTCAGCCTCGTGCTGGGTGAACTGCATGTCTCAAACAATACTTTGCGTCCTGCTGTTTTCTGCACTCATCATCCGGCGCCGGCAGACCTAATCCACTACTACGATCAAGATCGCACCGGCACGCGCGCGGTGCCTCTTATTCCCAAGTCTCGCTGGCCTTCGAGGAGCGCCCGCATGTTTCCTACCTTGTCCTCATCTTCTGATTATCGGATTCAGCTTAGCCCGGATGCTCATACGGCGCCTCGCGACAAGGTCTTGCCCTTTGGCAGTCTGGTGGTGGAAACAGATGGTGACGAATTGATTGCTCGTACGCGCGACGGACGTGTGCGTTTCGACATATTGGATATCTTCTCGGACATTCCAACTCTGTCCCTTTGGAATGGCTTCAGCATTCTTTCGTCCGCAGACTATCAGCCGCGTATCACCATCGACCGTCTGGTTGTCTGTCGCGAATCCTGGACATTCGCTGCGGCTGACCTCGACTTTGCTTTCGAGAAGACTGATGCGGAACGCTTCGTCGCGGCCAGGCGCTGGGCGCGAGAAGCAGCCATTCCCCGTTTTGCCTTTTTCAAATCGCCAAGTGAGCGAAAGCCGTTGTTCGTGGATTTTGACAGTCCGTTGTATGTTGATCTTTTCGCGGCCGCAGTCCGCAGCTGTGAGGATGACTTCTCAGGCAAGCAGCAGATAACAGTGTCTGAAATGCTTCCTGCAATCGAGCAGGTTTGGTTGCCTGACGCCAACGACCGGCACTACACCAGTGAACTGCGGACGGTGATCGTCGACCGCCCTTGAAAAATTTCACCAGCAGCGCGTTATGAATCCAGTCCAGCAAATGTGGCGCTGAAACACTGGGTCAGCTATATAAGAATAAAACGTCGCGTTCCAAAGCGAATCGCGGCGTTTCTGTTTTTGTTGGGGTACATATATTCCACCTCAAACCTGGTTTGTCCGAGTGGTAAATTGATCCGACTTATCTCGCTGGCGGCCTGTATGGATCCGGCGTGCCGGGCGCTATCGGCGGATACTTCTTGAGGCTCGCCTCGAAATCCACCATGACCTTAATGGCCGGGCCTGCGATCCATGAACTCATTAGTCCGGTTTGGGGATATTCTTCCTTGGGATCCGTAATCAGGTTGAATGCTTTGGGCTGGCCAAGCTTAGTCGGCGGTGTCCACCAGTCTCGCTGTTCGTCGTAGAACACAACTTTCCAGTTCCTCCACTTAACAGCTTCCAGTCGATCAGCGACAAACACCGGGAAGCCTTCACGATTCGACTTCTCGGACTTTCCGAAAAAGAATTGTGTCTGGTCCACTCCGTCGATCGGACGATCCTGAGGCACCGATGCGCCCGCGATCTTCGCGAACGTCGTATAGGTATCGACCTCATGCACGATTTCATTGCTGACACGGCCAGCCGGAATTCGGTTGGGCCAGCGAATGATGAACGGCGCTCGCAGAGACCCTTCCATGTGCGTGAAGTAGTAACCGCGCCAGGCACCGGAAGATCCTTGCCAGGGCCAGATGGCTTCAGGACCATTGTCGCTGGTAAATACAACGATGGTGTTGTCGCGGATGTTGAGCGCATCGATCGCGTCGAGTATCTCGCCGACATGCGCGTCCATTTCAGAGAGCGTGTCAGGAAAATCTCCGAAGCCTGTCTTACCCGCGAACTTCGGATTCGGCAGGCTCGGGAAGTGGACCAGCGTGAAGGGAACGTAAGCATAGAACGGCTTGTTTGCTCGCACGTTGCGTTGAATGAAATCGATCGTACGGCGTGTGATCTCAGCATCGATTAGACGGCGTTGTTCCAGATCATAAACAGCAAGGTCGCGGCTCTTCTCGCCTTTGCGTCCCTCCATGATGCGCTCAAAAGGAACATTCATTGCTTTGGCGGCAGGGTCGCCGGGCCAGAGCGCTTCGTCGGTCGTGCGCGGAATTCCATACCATTCGTCGAATCCTTGATCGTTAGGAAGACGTCCTTGCTCACTACCAAGATGCCACTTCCCAAAATGCGCAGTCGCGTAACCGGCAGCAGAAAGCAGCTCCGCGATTGTTACTTCCCATTGCGTTAGACCATCCTTACCACCGCCGATTGG
>DATNJO010000224.1:0-9818 GCA_035603895.1 Pyrinomonadaceae bacterium | reverse complement strand
ATGCTGATTGTGTTTGTGCTTGTCTCGTTTACTGCCGCTCACGGCTTCGACGGCCCTGAATTGTTGATTCCAGCGAAAACGAAAATATCGCTCCAACTTCTTTCACCGATTTCGACTGCCACCAGCAAGAAAGGAGACAAGTTCAACTGCAAGATCCTGACACCAGCGGAAGTTGCTGGCGGTGTCGTGGAGGGACATGTCCGCAGCGTGAAGCGCTCGGGCAAGGCAGACAAAGAATCGAAGATCGATCTTGCGTTCGACAGGATTACGCTCACAGATGGCCGAACAGCGAACTTCAGCGCGACTGTGCTCGAAGTATTTGATGTCAGCAACGCTAAAGACCAGGGACTCGCTGACAACGAGGGGACGATCAGAAATAAGTCGACGGCCGTTAAGACAAGCATCAAGCGGGCTGCTGTTGGAGCGTTGATAGGGGCTGTGGTGGGCGGAGCTATAGCTGGGGGACAAGGTGCTGCAATTGGAGCGGCTATCGGCGCTAGTGTGGGCGTTACGACGACACTGGCAATGAAAGGGCCCGATCTGGAGTTCAAGACCGGTACCGAATTCACAGTAGAGACTGATGGTCCATCGCGCGCGGCGGCGACGGAGGCTGAAAGTCTTTCACCGCTCCCGGAGCGAGTTGCGTCTCCGTTAGCGGAGTCGCGCTTGTACGTCAACCAGTCTTTCCGCTTAAGCATTCCCTATAACTGGAGTGAGTTGGCGCAGAACCCGCTGATGTTGGGACCTGCCGGTGCCTTTCGTATGAATAAGGGGAGGCCTGAGTTGACGCATGGACTGATGATCGGAATCGCCCAGCCGGCGACTGGTAATCTTCAGGAAATCTCCTCTCGGTTCGTAGAGACACTGATCAAAGGAAACCCTCAGATGCGCCAGGAGGGAAGCTCCACAGTCTCGACGATCGGCGGCGTCCATGCTTTGGCAGCGGTGCTTAAAGGTTCAGGGACCAACGGCAAACCGGAAGTCGTTACGGTCCATACGGCACTGCTTCCCGGCAGTCGATTCTTCTACACGATCACTGTAACACCGGAAGCGGAGATCGATGTTTATCGTGAAGCATTCAATAGAATTGTTGCGAGCGTTCAGTTCGTCAACTAATCGCTGGAGCCCGGCCGCTCGAACGGCCGCAATTGCTCCACAAATCCTCGTTGGCCATCACTAGCCAGCCTTTCACAAGGAGACCTCAATGCTCAGCCCCTTTAACAGATCAAGAATCGCCTCAATCGTTTTGCTAGCGCTGCTCTTACCAATGTTCTCGCCTTTGCTCGCGGCTACGCGTGCAAGAACTCTGGTAAGCAGTGTTGAACCTGAACAAGAGAAAAAAGAGAAAGAGAAGTCTGAAAAACCTTCAAAGGACGAAAAGAAGAATCTCTCCAAACAGGAACGCAAGTGGCTGGAGATTTATCGCTTCAGCAAACAGCTTTACGAAACCGATCCGGACTTCCGCATGCAGGTGGACGAAGATTTCCGCAGAATGCAGCGCGAACATAGCGACTATGCCTTCTCGATCAATATGAAGGATCCCAGATTAACGGAGTATATGACTAACCCGGATGCGCGCGAGTCCTATCTGACGTTGTACGACAATCCGCTCGCGCAGGATTATGTCAATCGAGTTGGGCAGTCACTTGTGCCGGCCGGATCTGACAAACTTTATGCGTTCAAGATAATGCTCAACCCGGTGCCTGAAGCACGATCGCTTTCAACAGGCACAATTTATGTGTCGACCGGTCTGTTAGCCTCAATCGATAACGAGGCCCAACTCGCTTATGTACTCGGACATGAAATTGCCCATGTAGAGAAGGAACATTGGAAGGATGACGTACTAGTAGCCCAAGGCGTAGAAGCTTGGAACGAGAAGCAGCAGCAGAAAAAAGAGAGGATTGGTTTGGCGACCAAGATAGGTTTGGGGATTGCCACTATGGGCCTAAGTAACGCTGCAAACATCGACGGATGGAGTGCAGCGTTGTTCGCCAATGCGGCGATGCCGACAATTCTAAAACTTGCGATGCCAAATGCAGTTGTTTCCTGGGACCGTCAGCAGGAGGACCAGGCTGATGAGGGCGCGCTGCGATATATGTTGGACCGCACATACGATCCCCGCGAAATCCCAAAGTTCTACGCAAAGTTGAAAGCATTGAGCCAGCGCGACAAGCGAGCAAGCTTGGGTTTTATTGCCAGTGCCACTCGTGTTGCTGAACGCGAACCTCTCCTTACCTCGATGATTCTTCCAATGGTGGCCAACTCTGCCTCATCCATGCTGATTACCGGAGCAGTGACATTAAATGTACGGGAGCAGGTCAATCAGACTGTGAATTCCCTCCTTCCGCCTGTCGAGAGAAAACCCGACACTGGGAAAAAACTTGACCCAACAGAAAACGCCGCTGCCCGCGAGCAAGCGATTCAGACAGCTATTTCTGGTGAGTATGCCTCAAGGATAAAACAACTCCTCGAATCCGGCGGGGTGATTGGCAGCAGGGCTGAGTTTCTATCCGTGATGGCTGCAATTCGACGCGACAACGGTATTCGCGCCTTTCACTACGATATGTTGCAGATGGCGCGAGAAAACCTCGAAGAGTCCATAAGACTTCGTTCCAGTGATCCGTTTGCCCATTATTATTATGGGAAAGTGCTTAAGCTAACCGCACGGACTCTGGGAGAAAAGCAGCGAGCACTCGATGAGTTTGCATTGGCGATACAACTCGATAAGCGCAAGGTCCTCGCAGAACCATATCTCTATAGCGCCCTGGCGCTGATCGACAACAAGGAATCCTCAACACGTGAAATCATTGAGAATCTCAAAGAGTATGTTCTGCTGTATCAACGTCAACACGGTGGCACTCTGCCTTCAAACATTGAACTGATCTACGACTATATGCAGGACGCGGGCGAGACGTCATGGACGGCTATTCCGGCGATGAATGTTTCGACCAAGAACATCGACCCAATTGGTGTTACCGGGTTGAGTCAGGGAACTACGACTAGTGCGGTGCCAACGAACCCGCAGCCACGTCCGATCCCGGCAACGCAGTCGCCGGCTAAGCAAACATCTAAGGGACGCCCATAACCGTTGGAACATAGCGGGAGGCCGCTCAAACAGGCGGCCACCGCGAACTTTTTCTCAGCCATGTTAACTCACCAAAATAATATTAGACCCCTCGCTGCTCTAACCCTCATGGTTGTTGGAGCATTGCTGGTTGTTGGTCGTGGTCCATCGAGAGCCCAAAACATGCGGCCAACACCGTCTCGTGTACCGTTCTCTTTGGAGATACCTCAACTAAACCGATCAGGCATCACGGCGCTGGAAGTTCGCGTCGGCACCACTCAGATTCACACACTCAGGATTCACATAGCGGAACCCGCGGCAGATCAAATTGCCTACGAAAAGATCTACACCGTCGTTAATGCTGAGTCGGCCAATACGATTCAGACTGTAACGGCAGCCGTTAGCGGCAAAGTGGTCACTCTGGATCTGGAGAAGCGAGAGCGTTTTCACTTGCGGCCGGGCAAGAACGTTATCGAGATAAACGCCACCGGCACAGGTCAACAACCGTATTATGCATCGTTTGTACTCAACGTTAGCACCGATGCACCAGCAAGATCACAACGCGTCGTTGGACCGCGGATTTCGTATCAGTTGAGCGGTCGAAAATATGCCTTAGTGATAGGTGTCTCGCGGTACAAGTTTCATGAAGGTGGTCTAAAAGATTTGCAGTATGCGGACTCTGACTCACGGAGCATTGCAGAGTTTCTAAAGACCAGCGCGGGTTTCAAGGATTCTGACATCAGTTATTTGGAGAATGAGAACGCGACGGTCGAAAACGTGCGCGCCGCGGTCGATCTTTTCCTGGAGCGAGCGCGGGAAGACGATCTCATTTTTCTTTTCCTTGCGGGCCACGGGGCGCAGGATCCTTTCGACCCACGCAACCTCTATCTCATTCTTCATGACAGCAAGGTCACAAACATGCCACGCACCGCGCTCAATATGGCTGAATTACAAGCGCGATTTATCGATCGTTTACGAGCGAAACAAATGGTGATCCTGATCGATGCTTGTCATAGCGGAGGTGTTGATCCCGCAGAAAAGAGTTCGTTCAGGCAGCTTGAACGTAGCGAGAACAACACATTTAACATTTATGCCGAAAAGCTGTTCAGCGGGGAGAGCCGTGCGCTTCTGACTTCATCGGATGTCAACGAGGTCTCCGAAGAAGGAGGACAGTGGGGCGGCGGTCACGGCGTGTTTACCTGGGCGATTCTCGAAGGATTGCGCGGCGTCGCCGATGTTAATCGTGATCGCGTAATCACGACTGGGGAGCTTTTTGATTTCGTTAGTGCCAAGGTTCGGCAGGAAACGAACGCTCGCCAAAATCCCCGCGCCCTTCCCGGCACCGACCGGGATTTCCCGTTAACCCGCGTGCCAAATATAGGTACACGCAAGTTGTAGCTTTTATTGATGCAAAAGCTTGAAAAACTCGTGAAAGACCAGTTCCATTAATATTCATATTCATTTCTCCTCCTCTTGCCTTCCCATACGAGCCGGTGTTATAGTCCTATGGCTACGCCATAGGAGCTCTTAGATGTCCAAGACTGAAATCTGGCAGGGAACTCTTGCCTTAATGATTCTGAAAACGCTCGAGACACTCGGTCCGTTTCATGGATATGGAATCGCACGCCGGATCGAGCAGACGAGCGGCGATCGACTCTCTCTAAATTATGGGACGCTTTATCCCTCACTGCTGAAACTTGAGCAGGAAGGCTGGATCGCCTCGGAATGGGGAGTTTCCGAAAACAATCGCAAGGCGAAGTACTACAAACTCACGCGCTCGGGCCGCAAACAACTCGAGCGGGAAGCACGGGAATGGAACCAGACGACCGCTATCGTGGCGCGATTTTTCGAACCAGCAGGGGGTGAGTCATGAGGCATCTGCGCGCCTGGCTATTGCGCTTCACGGGATTGTTTTTCAAAGACGCTCGGGAGCGCGAACTCGCCGCTGAGCTGGAAACACACCTGCAAATGCACATCGACGATAACATCCGTGCCGGGATGTCGCCGCAGGAAGCCAGCCGCGTCGCAGTCATGAAGCTAGGTGGTGTCGAGCAAACGAAAGAAGCTTACCGGGATCGCGCCACCATCCCTTTTCTCGAAAGCGTGGTCCAGGATCTGCGGTTCACGCTCAGACAGCTCCGCAAAAATCCGGCTTTCACCGTTACAGCCACCGCGATGGTGGCACTCGGCATCGGAGCCAGCGTGGCGATCTTTGCATTCGTTGATGCCGCGCTCATCAAACCACTGCCTTATCAAAATCCATCACGGCTACTCTTTGTGACGGAGACAACTCCGGATATTCCACGGGCCGTGCTCTCATATCCTGACTATCTCGACTGGAAGAACCTCAACAGAGTCTTCGATTCGATGGACGTTTATACGCAACGCGGTTATGTCATAAGCACAACCGGCGGCGTGGAAATGGTTGACGGTGCCCGGGTAAGTGATGGGTTCTTTCGCACGCTTGGCGTTGGTCCTTTGCTCGGCCGCGATTTTTACCGGGGCGAAGATCTACCCGACGCACCTCGCACGGTAGTCCTCAGCTATGCGTCCTGGCAAAAACGTTTTGGCGGTCGTCAAGACATCGTCGGCCAACCCATAACACTGAACGAACTGCCTCACACCATCGTCGGAGTGCTGCCACAGAATTTTCACTTTGCCCCGGTTGAGCAAGCTGAGTTTTGGACCACGCTTCACCCTGCCGGTACCTGCGACCTGCGACGGAGTTGTCACTTTCTGAATGGAATCGGCCGTCTCATAGACGGTGTATCGCAAGAAGCAGCGCTCGCTGATGTCACGCGAATCGCCAAAGACCTTGAGGCCCAGTACCCAGACTCAAATCGAAACCAGGGCGCAACTGTCGGCCCGCTTGCAGAGGTAATTGTCGGAGACGTTAAGCCGACGCTGCTGCTCCTACTCGGCGGCGCCGGTTTGTTGCTGCTGATTGCGTGCATCAACGTCGCGAGTCTGTTGCTCGTGCGCTCGGAAACACGTCGGCGAGAGTTGGCCGTGCGACGAGCGCTGGGCGCGACGAGCGCGCGCCTGGTTCGTCAGTTTGTGATTGAAGGCCTGGTGATTGTTGCTGTGGGAGCTACGGCCGGGCTTCTGGGTTCTCATTGGATGATGCAAATCTTGAGTGGCCTCATACCCAAGGACATGATGGCTGGTATGCCTTACCTCGAAGATCTCGGATTAAGTTCGCGTGTGCTCATGTTTGCGCTCGGCATCGCTGGATTTGCATCCGTACTCTTTACGGTAACGCCCGCACTTCGGCTATCGACGTTGGACGTCAGAGACGGCATTGCGGAAGGTGCTCGTGGTACTGCTGGCAGAGTTTGGAGGCGAATAGGTTCCAAGCTGGTAATCCTCGAATTAACCACAGCGATGGTGTTATTGGTCGGAGCAGGGCTGCTCGGCAAGAGTTTTTATCGCTTGCTGCAAGTAGGTGCAGGTTTTGAAACCAAGCGTCTGATCACAATGAGAGTGAGAGCTCCCCGATCGGCTTACGGAGAGGACGAGCAAGCTGTGGCGCTCGGACGAAACGTGGTCAACGATGTCAGGAGTTTGCCTGGCGTGACGTCGGTTGCTTTAGTCAGCACCTTGCCGTTGACTTTCAACGGGAACACAGAGTGGATCAGGTTTGTGGGTCGCGCTTACAACGGAGAACACAACGAAGTAAACCAACGAGGAATTAGCTCTGATTATTTCGCAACCTTACAAGCGAAGCTCTTGCGAGGTCGAACTTTCACGGACTCAGAGGATGGGACCAAGCCCAAGGTGGTCGTCATCAATCAAACTTTAGCGAAGAAGTATTTTCCGAATGAAGACCCGATCGGCCAACGATTTGGCAACACTGACCTCAATCCGGCATCGATAAAGGAGATCATCGGCGTAGTCGACGACATCAGAGAAGGGCCGCTGGATTCGGAGATTTGGCCCGCTTATTACTATGCCTTCAATCAAGTTCCTGATTTCGCTTTTTCAGTTGTGGTCCGCACTAGCCAGGGAGAGCAGTCCCTAATCCCGACGGTCGCCGAAACCGTACGTCGAATCGACTCGAGGATTACTATCTCAAATCAGACAACGATGACGGCGAGGGTCAACGATGCGCCGACAGTTTACCTGCGTCGTTCCTCGACGTGGTTGGTTGGAGGTTTCGCCGCGGTAGCGTTGCTGCTCGGCGTTGTTGGGCTCTATGGCGTCATCGCTTATTCAGTAAGTCAACGCACACGCGAAATTGGAGTACGCATCGCGCTGGGTGCACAACGCGGCATGGTCTATCGTCTCATCCTGAAAGAGGCCGGTGTGTTGGCGCTTGCGGGCATTGTAATTGGAACGGGTTGCGCGATTCTCGCTGCGTCACTAATGCGCAAACTGCTCTTCGGCACTCCGCCATGGGACGTTGCCACGCTTATTTCTGTAGCTGCCGTATTAAGCGCATCTGCGTTACTCGCGAGTTTCCTCCCCGCGCGACGCGCAGCGTCAGTGGATCCAATGTCCGCGTTGCGCGCGGAGTAAGGTCACAGAACCTGACACTCCTCGCACTACCGCTGGCGCAACAAACATTTAACGGCCGATTTATCCGCTCGTAACTCCGAAAATCTAATCTCACCTTCGATTTCCCGACAACTTTGCTTTCGTGTTCGCGCCGCGGCGGACAAGTATCCGTGTGTAGTAAACGTGCCCCTTCAATACAGCTTTACACAACCAGCCAAAGGAGAAATGAATGCCTCGAGGTTCACTTTCGCGTATCACAGTCTTAGCGATCGGCGCATTGCTGACGCTCTTCTGTCCAATGATGGTCCAGGCACAATCCGTTAAGATCGTTTTACCAGAAAGATTTCGTGTTCTGTCGGATCAATTGTTCGATCTTCGAGTTGAGGTCACTGGTCTCTCAAGCCTAAGCGCTCAGATTCAGTTAACAGTAAGTGGAAACAAGCACGATGGGCTTCAAGGAATAGGTCTACCTGAAGTCACCACCAACAACGACAACAACCCGGCGGATCTGGATAAGGCATGGACCTGGCGCCGCTTGAGCTTTGGTCGAGAGGGTCTGCGAACTCTGAAGGCCGTAATCACCGATGGCGCGAATACGTACGAAGCTTCTACTCAGATCGGCGTTCAGGAATTCAAACTTCAAGGAAATAAGAACATCATTCTGTTTATCGGCGATGCGATGGGTACCGCGTATCGTGATGCGGGCCGGATTGTGGCCCAAAGCACGAGTCACCGCTTTCGCGAAGGATTCTTCGATGAACTACAGCAGATGGACCAAATGCCTGTAACGGGAATGGTGATGACGTATGCGCTCGACAACATTACTCCTGATTCTGCGAACACTGGTACGGCTTGGACAACTGGAAACAAAACGGTCAATGGCACGCTCAATGTTTTTCCCGACAACAACGATTTCAAATTCAACGGCGCAAACACAACCACGCAACAGGCGACGAAACAGTTTGCCCTCGATAACCCGCGTATCGAGACGTTATGGGAATATCTAAAGCGACTTTACGGATACAAAACAGGCATCGTCACGACTTCTGAAGTTACTGATGCAACGCCCGCCGCAGAGGGTGGGCACACGCTCGCCCGCGCTTTGCAAAACGACATTGCTCGTCAGTATGTGGACGGAGCGTTTACTTCGGGACCTGCGTTCGACGTGATCATGGGCGGTGCAAAGGAACGCTTTGATTCGCGTACGATTGCCAACAGCGGAGATACCAGAAATCTTGTGTCCGAGCTCCAGGCTCAAGGATTCACTTACGTTCAGAATCGAACTCAGCTTAATGCAATATCGGGCGGGAATTTTGCGCCAAATCGTTTGCTTGGATTGTTCCGTACGGGAAACATGGATGTCGCGTTTGACAAACTCTTGTTGCCGCGTCCGGTGGGAGAACCTAATCCAAACTTCGCCGGCTTTACAGATCAGCCGTTCCTGGATGAGATGACTGCCAAGGCTGTTGCTACACTTTCAAAGGGTAATGGTCCATTCATCCTGATGATTGAGGGAGCTTCAATCGATAAGCAGTCGCACCCGAACCATGCGAATGGGCAGCTCTGGGACACAATCGAATTTGATAAAGCGATCGGGGTCGGACGCAGTTTTCTGAAAGAAGATCCGGACACATTGCTTCTGGTTACCGCCGATCACGATCAGTCGATGGTCATCATCGGCACAGTTGATACTGCGAATCCAAATTCGATTCAGAATGTGAGAAGCAATACGCCGTATCCCGCAACGGCAGCACCGCCTCCTGCTCCCGCGGGTGGTTCGAATCCGGGCGAGTCGTCTGGTTTTCCTGATTACGAAGATGCCAATGGCGATCGCTATCCTGAAAACGCAAACCGTTTCAAGATTGCCGTTGGTTACCGCACTGGGAATCATACGGGATCGTCAGTGCCTATCACTGCGGAGGGAACCGGGGCGCTACTGTTCCTCGGGTACTTCGATCAGACTGACGTATTCTTCAAAATGGCTCGTGTGTTGAGCAGTAACACGAAGCAATTGGATAAAGCGTTGGACCAGAAATCAAAGGACGATATCCCGTCGTTCGGAATTCCAGTCAGGACCGGCAAAGGGATTCTCGAACCGTAAAAATTTGCCTGGCAGTGCTAACAGCGACAGGGTTGACGTGGACCGCCAACCCTGTCGCTGTTATGTTTTTGGTTGTCGAGTATTCCTCATCCTTCCGCTTGTGGCTTAACAACCAGTTCGCGCGGGGAATGTGAAGCGAGTGGCGTTAGCCGTCGG
>DATNJO010000223.1:0-2137 GCA_035603895.1 Pyrinomonadaceae bacterium | reverse complement strand
ACCTGAGGAACTCTTTTGGGCATCGCAGTGCAGGCTTCGTAGCTGCCACTCAAAATCTCCCGGTACAACAAATCCCTGGAAAGGCTTTCGTAGTGAAAAGAAAATTTCTAAACCTCGCAATCGTTATTTTGGCCGTTTGCTCTTCGCAGGTCCTGGCGCAAACACGCACTCGCAACAACGCGCCGGCTCCCACGGGACTGCTCGCGTCGTTGCCACAATCCGATGCGGTCGCGCAGGTGAAGATGCGGCAACTGCTGAGCGAGGCGATGCCGCGCATACTCGCCAGCAATCCCGCGAAGTTGGCCGAGGTTAATGCCAGTATCGACGCGTTTAAAACGCGCACCGGTCTCGACCCGCGTATGTTCGAGCAGATCGCAGTGGGTGTGCGATACATTTTTCCGGCGGAGGGCGTGACGAAGGCGCAAACGACCGCGTTGGCAAACGGATCGTTCAGTCCCGCGGCAATGGTTGCGGCAGGAAGAGTCGCTTCAAACGGTTCGTATCGCGAGGAGAAGTATCAGGGCAAGACGATCTACATCTTCAAACTCGATCAGACTGTTCGGCTGTTCGGGATGTTTAGCTTTCGAATTGACGAACTCGCTGCGGCGCCACTCGACGCGAAGGTGCTCGCGCTTGGCGATGTTGCGGGTGTGCACGCGGCGATCGATGCTGCGCGTTCGCGTAAGAACGCCAACGCCGAATTGATCGCGTTAGCTAATCGCGATCCAAACGCGCTCATCGGCTTCGGCAGCAATGTCACGGAACAGTTGGTCCGCAATCTCGACATCGGCAACGCGCCGATTGCTGCTGACTTGAGCAAGTTGCGACAGGTCTACGGGTCGGTCGGTGCGAATGAAACAGATCTGGAACTATTTCTGGCCGCGCGCGCAGTGAATGCGGCTGCCGCGAAGAATCTCGGCGACACGCTCGAGGGTCTGAAGCAGTTTGGCGCTTTGCTTGTTGGGCGTTTGTCGGGAGCGAAAGGCGTTCTGGCGAAAAGTGCGTTGGCGAATATGAAGATCGTGACTGCGGCGAATGAGCTACAGATCCGCACCGCAGTTCCGCAGGCTGATGTTGGACCACTGATGGGTGGTAACTAGAGTCACGAAAAGGCACAAGAAGCAGAGGCACAAGTCAGTAGGTTATTTACCTAAACTGTCTTGTGCCTCTTGTGTTTCTTGTGCCTTTTGTGCCTCTTCGTGGCTTACTTCGTTGGGAAGTTGAATCCCGGTGGCAGTGCCGGTTCAGGAGCGGACGCAGCCTGCTGTTCGTCGAGCTCTTTCAACACGTCTTCATAGATCTTGATCTTGCCATCCTGCTTCATTTTCTCCTGCACTTTGGCAATGTAATCCTCAAAGACCTGATTCTGACGCGCACCGAGCAGTTGCTGTTTTAACCGGTCGCGTTCGCTTTCATTAAACGCCGAAAAGTCCGGTTCGATCCTCTTCACGATCCCGACAATCACCCACTTGTCGTCAACCTTAATAGGCGTCTTGCTGACCTCGCCTTGTTTCAGACCGTAGATCGCGTCGTCGATCGCCGTACTCGTCCCGGCTTTGCCTAACGTCGAACTCAGCTTGAATCCTTCTTCAAAACCAGAGTCGAAGCCATCCTTCTCGCCCGCTGCTTTAACCGCGTCGGGACTGCTCAAACTCGCAGCCAGTTCCTTCGCTTTCTGATCGAGCTGCTCCTTGGCGCGTTGCTGTTTCATCGCATCCGCGACCCTGGTTTTGACTTCGTCGAATTCCGGAATGCGCGGGTCTTTCTTATCAACAAGCATCGGAATCGCGAAACCATCATTGACTCCAGCCTGATCGGCTACGTCACCCGGATTGTTGAGCTTCGCCAACTCCTGCTCAAACTGTTGATTCGCACCGATGTTCGGCACGTCGTCGCCCGGTTTCACATAACCCGTTTCGCGAACCATCTCGGCGGGCGTCATGTTTGCTTGTGCGGCAAACTCCTGGGCCACCTTTTGCGGATCCTTCGTTTCCTTCAAACGCGCCGCGGCTTTTTTGGCAAGCTCCAACGCGACGCCATATCCGCGTTGATTGCGAGCGGAAATCAACAGTTCGGGCTTGGCTTGTTCAAACGTCTTCGGAACGGATTCGCCGCGACGCAGGATGTACCAATTGCC
>DATNJO010000222.1:0-2795 GCA_035603895.1 Pyrinomonadaceae bacterium | reverse complement strand
GCGGCTCGATGAAGTCCTGATCCTTAGTGCCCTGGTGGCAGACGATGCAGGATTGCTGACCGCGCTCCTCGAGGTCTGAGACGAGCGCGTAGGTCAGTCCGCGATCGGACCAGGTAATTACTTTCAGACCGTCGATCGCGTTGTAGTGAAACATCAACCCCTGCGATTTAATCTCTTCACCGCCCGACGGCTGCGCCAGTAGCTCTGAAGTGATTACCAAACTGATCGGGCGGTCCTTCATGTGATAGGAGACGTACGCAGCATAATCGTTCTGGTAATTCACGAGCCGCGCGCCTTCGAGGGTGTAGAGTATTTCCTGCCCTGACGATTCCTGATAACTCGGCAGCTTCACATTGAAGTTAACTTTGTTAGCGAACCATGCTGAGATTTTTTCCGGTTCTGACGACTCCACCTCCAGCGGCAACTGCCCCCGCACGTGCCTCAGATGACTCTCGGCCGCCTTCGCCGCAAACGCAGAAGGCACTCCGTTCTCAGGATGATCTTCTTCACGTACCACGCGCCAGATCACCACCGGCAACAGCAACACCAACAAAGCCGCCGCCACCGGCAGCATCCATCTCAATCGCCGCGAACGAACCACAGGCTGCTTCGCCCCACTGAGGATCTCCGCAACACTCGCCTTCAACTCCGGCGAAGCCACGTGCGGCCGTCCGCTCTTGCGAACCGCGTTGAGAAACGTGAGTTCCTTCTCCACAAACGACGCGCAGGAATTACAACTCTCAACATGCGCTTCAACCGTCGCGCGCTCGTCTCCCTGTAACTCGTTGTCGAGATACAAGGTCAATCTCTCACGTATGTTCTCGCAGTTTGTCATCCGTATATTCTGTGCACTTTCTGTCTAACGGAAAGCGCATCCCGCAGCTTTCCGCGCGCCCGTCCGAGCCGCGACATCACCGTACCCGCCGGACAATTCAGGACCGTCGCGATCTCCTGATAACTAAAACCTTCAATATCCCGCAGGACCACGATCTCCCGGTAGGCGTCCGGCAGTTTCTCGATCTCTTCACGTACCTGTTCTTGTTCCAACTTCCGCAGGTAGACCACGTGCGGGTCGTACGTCATGTCGCTCGCGGCGCTGGCGGCGTTTTCATCGTCAGCTTCAAATATCCGCAGCCCGTGATATTTGTGGCGCCTGATGTTGAGCCACGTATTACGCATAATCACGAAAAGCCACGCCTTAAGATTCTCTTCGGCCGCAGGTTGGTTGGCAGCCCGCACGGCGCGCAAATACGTCTCCTGAACCAGGTCTTCCGCTTCCGTCTTGTCGCGCGTCAACGTCATGGCAAAGCCATAGAGCGCATCGATGTGCTCCAACGTCGCTGCGGCGAAGACTGAGTTGCTACCGGCAGAATCCATATCTCGGCGTCACCGGGGTTTATTTTAGATCAACACTCATAGCCACATAAATATTCCGGGAATAATGCCCTGCTTCGGGTGTTATTCCCAGTATGGCAGGGCAAAACAGAATCCGTGTACTCCTAACTCTGATTCTGATGCTTTCAGTGGCCGCAATTTTCATCGTGGCCACAGGGGTGAGCGCGCAACAACAACGTCCATCCTCCTTTTCGCCTGTAATAGAAGAGCCATTCGAGGTCGTGCGTGCCCGCGACAAGGCTAACAAAGCCAGCGTCGCAGCCGCGCATCAACGTCTCCTGGAAGAACGTTACGATCTCAGCCGCCGCGTCGACGAAAGCGTGAAAATGACGCGCGGCAAACCTATACCGGTCGGGCCAACTGCAAAACTGAAACGCGGACTAACCTGGGACCAAATCGGACGCATGACTCCCGCAGCGATCCGCGACCAGGACGTGTTTCCATATCTGCCGCTGCCACACGTGAACCATCCTGTCGGCGGCATGGTGTTTCCACAAGCCGAGATCAAGCTGCTCCCGCGCGTCGAACGATTCGATATGGACTTCGATTTGCCGGATCATTTCCTGCCGGAGTTCCCTCCCGCGATGTTCCTGACGTCCCGCAAAGATCTCGGCGATGTGTCCAAGGGACAACTAATCACCGTTAATAACTTCTACGAGCTATTCAACGGCATTCTAAATCCGAAACAACTTGAAGGGCTGCGTTTGCTGGTCACACAGTTTCCGCAGCAACAGTTCAACGCCACTGCGGATCGAAAAACAGAGCGTCCCGACGGGATGCTCGGAGTTGCGTGTTTCGATTGTCACGTCAACGGTCATACTTCGGCCGCGTTTCACCTCGTAGGCGACATCCGCCCGCAGGAGAACCGCCGCCGGATTGAAACCACTTCGTTGCGTGGCGTAAACATTCAACGGCTTTTCGGTTCGCAGCGCGCGTTGAAGACAGTCGAAGACTTCACGGAGTTTGAACAGCGCGCCGCTTACTTTGACGGCGACACCGTTTTAGCAACGAAGAAAGGCGTCAATATTCTCGAACGCGGTTCGCAGGTCCACTTCATGGCCGAGTTTCAGGCGTTGCTCGACTTCCCTCCCGCTCCGAAACTCAACGTACTCGGCCGGTTGGACCGCACGAAAGCTACCGAAAGCGAGATTCGTGGCGAAGAGCTTTTCTTCGGTAAAGCGAACTGTAGTTCGTGTCACGCGGCGCCGTACTATACCGACAATCTCATGCACGACTTGCAAGTGGAACGCTTTTACAAACCACGCATGGAAGGCGGCATGATGATCACGGCGCAAGGTCCAATCAAGACATTTCCACTGCGCGGCATCAAGGAATCGCCACCGTACCTTCACGACGGCCGGTTGCTGACGCTGGAAGACACGGTAGAGTTTTTCAACCTC
>DATNJO010000221.1:0-4733 GCA_035603895.1 Pyrinomonadaceae bacterium | reverse complement strand
CAGAACTAAGCAGAAAGTGTTACTTCGGTGAATTGCACCATTAAAGTCAATCCCTGGAGGAGACCTTTCAGGAGTTGTGAAGCTTTAAGGTCTCCTCAAATTCGCAGGCCCAAACAGATGGGCAGAATAATGTTATGCCTTCTAATAACGTTAATCGCCTGCGCCCCCGTTCCAGCCTCGCAATCAGAGGCTAAGAAGCAAAACCAGAAATCTGTCAGGGATGAATCGCCGGATGTAATTCAGTGGAAATACCTGCTCGCCACATTAGCAACCGAGGCTCGTTCTCTGTTAAAGGAAAAAGACCGACCCTACGCTCTCGCCGCGGTTGCTGATGCTTACTGGAATCTTGACCGAGAAACTGCCCGTGCGTTGTTTATGGCTGCGTTGGATTCTGCTTGTTCGCCAAGAGACGGAGAGAAATGTGACAGTTTGGCTGTCCACCATGTTCTCGCAATAGCGACTAAGCGGGACGTAGCTCTCACCAGAACTCTGCTCAAAGCAATTGCCGAGAAACAAAAACCCGGTGACCTGGAGGATACTCCTCTTTCCGTCGCCCTTGATGTATTGGAAACTGACCCAAACGGAGCAGCAAAACTGGCAGAGGCGTTTGTGCCGAACGGATTGTCAAGCGGTGCCGCCAATACATTGATCTTTCGGCTTGCGAGGCAAGATATTGTTTTGGCAAATCAAGTTTACGGGGGATACTTAAATAAGTTTGCCACCGACTCGAAATTGCCGCTTAGTCAACTTATCTCTTTTGCTGGGTATGCTTTTGGGTACAGCGAATTCTACGGACTGACGCAAGGCGCGCCGCCGCAATTATACGGCGTAAGTTCCCGTCCCATTTCAAACCTGTCGTTGAATCCTGCCTTAGTCAAACTTTTTCTCGATCTCACTTTTCAACGTATAAGCGAGTCCGTTGAACGTGCAGCACAAATGGTGGGCGCAGAGAGGGAACATCTCACAACTATTAACCTATTCGCTATCGCCTATCTGCTGCCGGAGGTCGGGAAGTACTACCCGAACGCCTTGCCCGCATGGGAAAGACTACAGCAGCGGGCAATGATCGGCACCACAGCCATTCAACTCGAACAAGTCGGTCAGCAAGTCCAGTCAATCAATGAGCGGAGAGCAAGAGCTCAGCGTTTTGATGACGCGCCACAATTGAGTGCGGAGCAAGAAGCAGAAGCAATGATCGAGCGAGCCGAGAAGCTGTCGAACTCATGTCAGAGAGATAAAGAATACAGTAAAGCCTCATTGATTTTGGGCTCATCAAAGCAGACCAAGCGGGCGCTCGCAATAGCAGATCGCATTTCCGACCTCAAACAGCGCGACGGTGTGATGCAGTTTCTCTTTCATGAAATGGCGGTAGCCGCACGCGATGCTGGTGAATGGACCGAGATGCGCGAGAAATCCAAATCGATATCTACTCCTGAAGTAGTAGCTGTTCTATATATCAAAGCGGCAGACGTAGTACATCTCAAAGACGGAATCACAAGTGCGGAACTAATAAGCGAAGCGCTGAAAAACGCGGAAAGAATTTCCGATCCGGGCGTGAGAGCGGGAGTACTGTTAGGAGCGGCTGCCGTTCAAGTCAAGATGGACGTTTTCCCGGGGTTGGAGGTCTTGAAGACTGCTATTAAGACTGTGAATCAGGGAACCGCAAAAGGTCAAAATGGATTTTCTTTTTTAATGAAAGTGTCGCTCGCTTGTCCGGGAGATGACGAATGGTATGGAGCACGAATCTCATTGGCGAATTCGACTCTTTACGAAGTCCTGCCTCTTTTCGCTGCACACAATGTCGAAGAAACGCTCTTGATAGCTCGAAGTTTGGAAGATGCCTCGACGAAGATTCAAGCTCTTGCTTCAGTCGTGAAGTACATGACTGATGAAAAGAGATCAAGACCGAAGAGTAAGTTACCCGTCGCGAACGTTGGGGCGAAGGAGATACAACCATGAAAGCATTGTTAGTTGTCATCGCGCTGGTAGTCAGCACCTATGGAGTTGTAGATGGATGCGAACCGAAATCTGCCGAATATTTGTTGAGTGCTCCGGAGACAACGCCTGCCTATGGCGTGTTGGTTCTTCGTAAAGCGAAGGTTGAGGCCGAAGTGTCGGCGTTGTCGGAGCAGGTTACGAATGGGCACCCGAGTCTCGACAGTAAGCGGTTTGAGTTGCGCGCAATCAGGCGTGAGATGGAAAAAATGCGTGCAGTCGAGACGTCTCACACGAGCAAGTTGTCTAGTGCTGTCGGGAATCTCATTTTGAGTAAGGTGGCCCTTGAGGTCGAGCTGAACGATCTGCTGCTCCGGCTCAAACCGCAGCATCCTGATGTTACGAAGAAAGCAACTGAGCTTGCTGCCCTTGAGCGCGAGATAGAGAACGTCTTGCGGTAAAGCTCTGAATCCAGCCCTAACCTGAAGGTTGCGCGTTGAATCGCGCCGGGGGCACCACGTCTTTACTTGCTACTTACGCGCTCCAGCAGAATCTTCGCGCGGGAGGATTTTTTCTTATCACTCATGTCACAAGCAAAGAAGTCGCGCACTTCGAATCCTTCTTTCCTCAAACGGTTGATCTCAGGGGTGATGTTGATCGACGTAGACGAGAGCTTAATCTCCATTCTTTGAGTAGTGTCGTTCTCAATCAGTGATAACTCAATTCCAACAGTCTTGTACTCTCGCTGCTTGCCATCTCTTTCAGAGGGTTGTTCGAATATCATGTGGGGCGCGGATAACGTGCCGACTGCACACCCATAGCTCATCCGATAAATCAGGCCCTGGCGTTGCAGTTCGGGTAGTTCCTGCTCGAGTTTCTTCTCGTTAACCCAGACGTATGAAGTGGGGACTTGCGTACCGTTCTTCCGATGCATGATTGCCGCCTGAAACCATAGTGGTCTCAGGAGCAGATGATATCCCTGCTGTGCGAGTTCGGGGATCCTTTTCTTCACATCACCGCTGATCATTTCAGTTTCGTATTCATCGCCAATGAAATCGACGTTGCCAGGCGACGACTGTGTCAGAAGCTGGAAGCTGGTAAGTATATGAGTTGGGTAGAGGTTCCTTTTACGCGCGTCGGCGAGCCGTTCCTCCAGTCCGGTCTCGATTTTCTCTTTGCTAAGAGTGAGGGGTGCGGAAACGATCTCAAAACTGTGCGGTGATTCTGCGTTCTTCTGTCGCTCAAGCAACGCCTCGCTGCGATAAGTACAGTCGACAGGTTCCCAGTTTCCGTTTTCGTTCCATTGACCGGGCCAGCACCAGTCATAGAAAACGGTGTAATCTGCTACCCGGAATCCCTTTTCTGCCCACGCTGCGTACTTAGGTCCGAATTGCGCGTCGCCATCAACTATGCGTTTATGATTTGAGATCTGAATGATCGAGTATTCGTATTGCTGTTCAGATCGCTTTAAAACTGCGAGTCGGGGCGAAGAGGCTATCGAAATCACGCGGTAGCCCTGCGCCCCGATTCGGTTGAGTTCGTCGATAAAACCCGCCGTGTAGTTCTGCCATTGCTGGTCTGGATCGCGCTTTTGCCCTCTCTTTAGTTCATAACCTTTACCGAACGCTAATTGGTACTCATCACGATTCCGATCGGGTACAAACTCGGATTCCGTCTTGCCTGGTACTGCTGGTGTTGGCGTGGGTGGTGGCCTTATTCCTGACTGACCGGCCACCACAAAGGTCTGCGCCATTAACAGAAGAAAGAGAAGTGCGGACACCAAGGATTGCCTGGTCGGTTTTCTCATGGTCTCCGCACTTCTACTCAACATGAAGAACTAGCAATTAATTTCCGCGGGCGAGTGCTACTCCTCTCTCTATTCGTCCAATTATGCTTCTGTAAGCAGCCGTACTCTGCCGGGTGCTGTTCAGTAAGTTATACAGGAACCAGTGTTCCTGGTCGCTTACGCTCATCTGGTATGGCTGCCCATTCCACGTAACTTGTGTGGGAGGGGTCCACGCGGCCCGCTGGTTCCGCGCTGCTTGCAAATAATCGCGGATGTCCTGGACTATGCCAATGACATTAAAGATTCCCGCCAGCCTCGCGTTGCCAGCCAGAGTTGAAACCTGCTCCCCTGTACTTCGGACGAAATTGAAGATCTGCCACCGGTCGGGTTTAAAGCTAACGGCAGCTCCTGCCGCTGCGCCGCTGGCAGCCTTGAGGCCCGATGAAATAAACCCGGTGATGGTGCCCGCCAGCCTAAGCCACCGAGCCACAAGGTTATGACCCATAGCCGAAAGTATCTGGCTCGTAAAATTAAGAGCGCTGGTAACAACGGCTAATACAGCCTTAACGATCGCGCTTCTTGCCGCGTCCACTGTGACCTTTAACAAATTGTGGAGCGAAAAGATGGAGCTTATAAGACCTATCCCGGCGCCAATAATACTAAAAATGGCGGCGGCTTTATTTAGTCCTATAGCTCCGAGCACCGATCCTACCGCACTAGCTACCGCTCCAATCGTTGACAGCCACGCCACAAACGTCGACGTAAACACGCCAATGATCGGGAAGAAGACTACTGCCACAACTGCGACTGCCACAGTTAACGCGACAATGATCCACTTGATCGCGCTCTTGATGAAGTTGAAGAGCTTCTTCAAGAAACTCAGGAAGCCGAGTCCGGTGGAATCCGAGTGGTTAACTGGATCGTTCATGCAGTAGGCGTAGAGATTGAGCGTCTGAGGGCTACTCAGGGTAACCGATTGCATTCCGATCGGATCGACCTGAGTGAAACGTCC
>DATNJO010000220.1:0-2705 GCA_035603895.1 Pyrinomonadaceae bacterium | reverse complement strand
GGCGTGGGGAATCAGCCCGAGACGATGCGAACGTGGCACGACTCGCAGACAGCCGTTTTCTGCTGTTGCCGGCGTCAGTCCCAGCCAGATCGCCGGCACGTAAGCATCTTTTACTTCCTCAGTGATGCCGTCCTGGTGCCAACCAACGAACGAATCGCTGTTGCCGAACTTATAAAACAGGCGCGTCGACTTGAGCAGGACGTTTGGACCGATGAGCTGTTCCATGCAATCAAGCACACGCTTGTGGGTGCTCAGATCCCAGGCCCAACGAAAGAACAGGTGCGGCGCATCGAGGCGGGTAACGCGACCGCCGAGCGCACGACACGTATCTTCGATGGCGTCGCGAAAATACGCGACCTCATCGGGCGACAGGACCGGGATCGAATGGAGGTATCCCAGATCGTCGTATGCAGACAATTGTTTGTGAGTGAGAACAGGAATCATATAATCAGCCGATGCTACTCAACCAACTATTTCCTCATAAAGTTTGTATAAACCTGGATCGCCGTCCCGATCGCTGGCAGCGCATGCAAGCGGAGTTTGCGCGACACGGAATCGAGGATGTGCGTCGCATCTCCGCGGTCGACGGCAGCACGGTCCAACTTCCCGCAAACTGGAACCACACCGCAGGCGCCTACGGATGCCTGCAAAGCCACATCGCGGTGGTCCAGGAAGCCCGCCGGTTGGACCACAAGAGCGTGCTGATCTTCGAGGACGACGCGGTTTTCGATCCGGAGCTTGAAGCAAAGTTCTCTTCGTTCGCGGAACAGGTACCGGTCGACTGGGACATGCTTTACTTCGGCGCGTTGCACAAAGATGAGCCGACCATGCTTCAGGACCACGTCTACCGGATTACCAATGCCAACTCGACCTTCGCTTACGCGCTGAAGCACACCGTGTATGACGCGTTTCTTGAATTGAACGCCCGGGCCGAACACGTTCTCGACGTTAATGCCTACGCGCTTCAGGAACGTTTCAACTGCTACTGCTTTATGCCGAATCTCGCGTGGGTGCAGATTGAATATTCCGACGTGCAAAACCGGCTCGAGCGTCACTGGTATCTGGAAAAATCGCTGGTTTTGTTCGGTTCGCACGTCGATCGGCTGTTGAGCGAAACCGCGATCGTACTGAAGCCTCACGATCGAGAGAACCTAAGCTTTCTGGAAGAATACTACAAAGAGTACTTCGCGCCTCTTATTCAGGTCGTGGTTGACCGGTCCTTCCGGACCGGGATTTCGAAAGCCGATGAAAGAAAGCGATTTTTCATACTCTCGGACGGCGATCTTTATCTCGAAACACTCGACCTCAGAGCGAACCTCCTGATGTGCGAACAGTACGACGGCGCGACCGGTTTTAATGAAGTGATCGACCTCACACCGGAACAAGCTCAACTACTGCGCCAGACGGGCATCACGCGCGGCATTGATGTTTCAAAGACCAAAGCTGCAAAAGACGTCCAAAGCCAGTGCCGGTTTATTCGACGCGACGCACTCGAACGTGAGACGCGTTTGTTTCAATCACCTAACCACGTCCTGCGGTTGCCGCGGAGTTAGGTTCTCTTGCCTTCCACGCCGTCATGGCAATCGCCAGGTCTTCTTCAAGAGGCGGAGTTGCCGTGCGCAAGTGGCTGCAATCCGCATTTCCGCGAACCTGCATTTGCAACCGATCGCGGTTTGTCGTTTGACTCGTCACAAAACGCACGATAAAGCCGATGCGTGGTCCATCAGAACCATTGGCATTCGAGCCGTGCACGATGTTGGCGTGATGCAACGACATCTCACCAGGCTGCAAGATCACATCAACCGCTTGCGCCTCGTTTATATCAACGCGAACTCGCTCACCACGACGGTTCATCAGATCCGGATCGTCCACGATCGTGTCGTGCTCCCGCACGCCTTCCTGGTGCGTACCCGGGACCACGCGCATGCACCCGTTCGCGGGTTCGCTGGCCGTGAGTGCGATCCAGGCGGAGACGGCCGGCGTCAGGTGCCAGTTTGAGTAAACACTGTCCTGGTGCCACGCGGCATAACCACCGTCATACGGCGGTTTGTAAAAGACCAGTGTTGCATCAACCACAATGTCCGGACCAAGAATACCCTCAACGGCATTCAAGACCGCTTCATTCGTCGCCAACCGATAGGCCCACGGAAAAAACAGGTGCAGGTTATCAAAACGCCGGCGATAGCCCTCGCCACACATCGCCGCCACCGACTCGAGCGCGTGGCGATATTCAGTTACCTCCGTGGTGGACAAAACCGGAATCGGAAACAAGATCCCGTCGTGCGCGTAACGCTCGACTGACGCTGGCGGCAAACTAACGCTCAAAAAGAAACCCGTTCCTTTCGAAAAACCCCTTGTACCTTTCCACGGCCTGCGCGTAGTAGTCGTACGTGTCAGGCTCGTAACCTTTCTCGGAAAACATCTCCTTCATCTTTGCCTGCCACTTCCGATCGCGTCCGTTGAGATAACCGCTGACAAACTGGTCCCAGTCAAACATGCGTTTGAGGAAAACGCCACTGAAGAAAGCCCGCAGCTTTGCATTTGTCGACAGTTCCTGCTGCGTCTTCTTGTAGGCCGCCTTCATTTCGTTTTGGGCCAACAACGTCGCGCGTTTCTTGAGCGGCGCCCCAGTACGATATATCCGGTGCAGACAACCCAGCAAGGTAGTCGGAAACAAAGCCGGGTTTGCGCGTCCCCAAATATGA
>DATNJO010000219.1:0-3027 GCA_035603895.1 Pyrinomonadaceae bacterium | reverse complement strand
CTTTGTATCGGCACAAATCGGACCACGCGAATGGTTCACAATCCTTGCCCATTGGCCGTCCCATAGCGAACACGCATGCTTACTTGTTAGACAGAAATCTACACGCAGTGCCGACTGGTCTTGTCGGCGAGTTGTATCTGGCCGGTGAAAGTTTAGCGCGTGGTTATCACGGCCGCGCTGATCTAACGGCCGCGCGATTCATTCCGAATCCGTTTAGCTCAACTCCCGGTACACGCCTATACCGCACGGGCGACTTAGCCCGCTATCTTGCGGATGGCAACATCGAATTTATCGGGCGCGTAGACGAGCAGATCAAGCTGCGTGGATATCGTATCGAGTTGGGCGAGGTTGAAACGATGCTGCGCGCGGCCCCTGCGGTAAGAGATGTCGCGGTGCTGCTGCGTGCGGGTGCATCAGGCGATCCGGCTCTTGTCGCTTACGTCACGTCAAAACCTGTTGAAGAGAACAGTTTTTCTACTGCACTCGAAACAGAACAACTCGCTCAGTGGCGTAGCGTTCACGACGACGAAGTTTTCAACGTGAACGATCCCGTCCTCGAACCGTCCTTCAACATCAGCGGCTGGAACAGTAGTTACACGGGCGAGCCGATTCCTGCTGAGGAGATGCGTGAGTGGGTCGACGACGCGGTCGAGCGAGTGCTTTCACAACAACCTCGCCGTGTGTTGGAGATCGGATGTGGCACCGGGTTGCTGTTGTTCCGTATTGCGCCGCACTGCGAACGCTATCTGGGCACCGACTTTTCACCCGCTGCGCTGAATTACATCCACGATCAATTACAGCAACCTGGTCGCGCGTTGCCGCAGGTGTCGCTATCAGAGCAGAACGCGGACGACTTCGCGAACATCGAACCGGCGTCGTTCGATGCGGTGATCATCAACTCCGTAGTGCAGTACTTTCCAGGTGTTGACTATCTTCTGCGTGTTTTGCGCGGCGCCGTCGAGGCCGTGGCGCCCGGCGGCTTTATCTTCATTGGCGACGTGCGCAGTTTGCCGTTGCTGAAATCTCTGCACGGGTCGATCGAGCAACACAAAGCTGAGGCCGGAGTTTCGCAGGAGCAGTTGCGACAGCGCGTCGAGCGGCGTATCGAACAGGAAGAGGAGTTGGTTATCGCTCCGGGCTTCTTCACTGCGCTCAAGCAACATGTCCCGCAGATCAGTCATGTCGAAGTTGAACCTAAACGAGGGCGCTATCACAACGAACTCACGCGGTTTCGGTATCAAGTGAAGATCCGTGTTGGGCTGGAAGATGTCGCCCGCAAAGGCGCAAAGGCGCAAAGGGAAGACTTAGCGTGGATCGATTGGCGTGAGGAGCGTTGGGACTTGGCGGAAGTCCATCGACGACTTGTCCAAGATCATCCGGAGACGCTTGCTCTTACAAACGTTGCGAACGCCAGGCTCGGTGATGGTCTCGATCCGGAAGACTTGTACCGGTTGACAGATAGTTTGCCCTATCGAGTCCATCTGAGTTGGGCACGGCACGGTGCGGATGGATGCTTCGATGTATTGTTCACACAGCCTTCCGAAACAAGACTTGAATTTCCATCCAATCTCGACACGGCGAAATCGCTCGGTGATTACGTGAACCATCCGCTCCGTGCAAAACAGGCGCGACAGTTTGGACCACAGTTGCGCAACTTCTTAAAGTCGCGACTGCCGGAACACATGGTTCCCGCATCGTTCGTCATTCTTGACGAGTTGCCATTGTTGCCTAATGGCAAACTCGACCGTCGCGCGCTTCCAGCGCTCGAATCTGTCAGGCCAGACTTGCCACAGGTCTTCGTCGCGCCACGCACGAGCATTGAAAAGTCGCTCGCCGGCGTTTGGTCCGATTTGCTTGGCCTCCCGCAGGTCGGCATCCACGACAATTTCTTCGATCTCGGCGGACACTCGTTGCTCACGACGCAACTCATCTCTCGAGTGCGTGAACTGTTTAAGGTGGAACTGCCGTTGCGCGAGGTGTTCCAACAACCAACTATCGCCGCGCTCGCAATCGCGATCGAGCAGACACAAAACAACAGCACCCCGAGCGAGATGCCGAAGATTGTTCGCGTAGATCGATCAGCGCGACGTTTGGCACGCCGAGTTTGACAGGATTTAAGAATTTACATGATGGAAGAGACAGTCTATACGGATGTTCCCGCTAACGAAGTCTTCGTTTTTCCACTTTCGTTTGCGCAGCAACGTTTGTGGTTTCTGCATCAGATGGATCCGTCGAACGCCGCCTATAACATGCCGCTCGCTTTCCGACTCTCGGGGCAGCTCGATGTGGCGGCTTTGCAATGGTCGCTCGACGAAATCGTCCGCCGGCACGAGATCCTGCGCACCACGTTCGACGTGTTGGACCAGGAGCCCGTGCAATTGGTCGCCGCCACTGGAGCCCTGGCGTTAACCGTTACAGATTTCAGTTCGCTTCCACCATCGGTGAGCGAAATGGAAGCCGAGATGTTGGCGACTGAAGAGACGCAACGGCCATTCGATCTGGTAAACGGTCCGCTGATTCGTGCGCGATTGATGCGGCTTGGGACCAACGAACAGGTGCTCCTCGTGACGATGCATCACATCATCAGCGACGGATGGTCACAAACGGTCTTGCTGAACGAATTGGGCGCTCTTTACGAAGCCGCCGTGGCCGATCACACCTCGCCGTTGCCGGAATTGTCGATCCAATACGCCGACTTTGCCGTGTGGCAACGCGAGTGGTTACAGGGCGAGGTGTTGGACCAACAGCTTGAGTACTGGCGAAAACATTTGCGTGGTGCGCCGCCGTCGCTGGAACTGCCGACCGATCGGCCACGGCCCGCGGTGCAAAGCTTCAACGGCGAGCGATATTCGTTTGCGCTTTCGCGTGACCTGACGACGCGTCTGCTGGAGTTGAGTCGACGTGAAGACGCGACTCCTTTCATGACGCTTCTGGCCGCGTTCTACGTGCTGCTTTATCGTTACACGGGCCAGGCTGACATTGTGGTTGGCACTCCTGTAGCCAATCGCAGCCGCCAGGAGCTAGAGT
>DATNJO010000218.1:0-2207 GCA_035603895.1 Pyrinomonadaceae bacterium | reverse complement strand
CTTCGCGCCAGTCCACCGGTTCCGGATCGCGCCGCATCAAATCTGCCAGACTCCCGGCGACTGACTTAATCGGCGCCAACGAGTTATTCAACTCATGGCCCAACACACGCAACAGCCGCTGCCACGCAGTGCGTTCTTCTTCACGCAACGTCTGACTCAAATCAGTCAGCACCAGCAACTGATGCTGCTGCCCACCTTCGCGAAACGTGCTGCGGCGTACGTCCCAACGTCCAACACCACCAGGAAAAACCATCTGCATGGTTTGTGGTCCAGTGCCCACGGGCCAATTCAAACACTCTGACAACCCGAGCTCCGTGCTCGTGCGGCCTAACAGACGCGCCGAAGGCTGGGCCAACAACTTCTCACCCGCGCGATTCACTAGTTGCAGACGCTGCTCGCCGTCAAAGGCAAACACCGCAACGTCGATCTCCGCCATCACCGTGCGCAACAGCGCGGTCGCTTCCATCGCGCCTATTCGTTGCTCGCGCAAAGTCTGGCCGAGGTCGTTTACTTCGAGCATCACTTCGCCAAGCGCATCGCCGGAAAGTGCATGCCGCCCGCGAATCGAGTAGTCGCCTTCACGAATCGCGGCGAGGATGTTTGAAAGAGTTTGCAGCGGCCTGACAATGCGCTGCTTGAGATTGAACGAGATGCCGAGCCAGAGCAGGGTGAGGAGCAGGTCGATGGTCCACTGCACTTGCGCGGAGTAGCCGTCGTACCAAAGCAATAACGCACTCAGCGCGACGGCGGGAAAACCAGCGGCGAGTGAGAGCAGCGTGACGCGCCCTTCGAACTTCAATTTACCGCGTTGCCCGAGTGTCGGATCCAGTGAGGAAAGTGATGTGGGTTTTTCAGGCTTACTCACAGGCTAATCATAGCCACAAAGAGGCACAAAAAGCACTTTTGTGCCCTTTGTGGCCTAAGAGCCCAGACCATATTTTTGCAAACGCCGGTACAACGCGCTGCGGCTCAGGCCCAACGCCTCGGCTGCGCGGTTCGCGTTTCCTTCAAAACGGGCGAGTGCTTTCTTGATCAATAAACGCTCGGCGTCTTCAAGACTCATCTCCTCCAACCGCGCCGACATCCGCGCATCGGGCGTCGCCTCGAGCGCCAGATCAAACGCCGTCACCATGTTGCCGGTGCTCATCAATACTGCGCGCTCGATCACGTGGTCCAACTCGCGCACATTCCCAGGCCACAAGTGATGCCGCAACGCGTCGAGCGCCTCGGGCGTAAAGCCCAGGATCGGACGTCGATAACGCTCGCGATGAACTTTCAGAAAATGTTCTGCCAGCACGGGAATGTCTTCGAGCCGATCGCGCAACGACGGCAGACGTATCTCGACCGTGTTCAGTCGGAACAACAGGTCCTGCCGAAACTTTCCCTGCGCGACTTCCGCATGCAGGTCGGCATTCGTCGCGGACAACAAACGCACGTTGACCTTCTGCGTCTTCGACGACCCCACACGCTCAAACTCACCGGTCTCGATCACCCGCAACAACTTCGCTTGCAGGTTCAGCGGAACGTTTCCGATCTCGTCGAGAAACAGCGTGCCGCCATCCGCGAGTTCAAACCGTCCAACCCGATCGCTCTTCGCATCGGTGAACGCGCCCCGCACGTGACCAAACAGTTCGCTTTCAAAAACGCCTTCCGCCAAAGCGCCCGCGTTCAGCGAGATGAGCGGCTTCGAACGGCGCGATGAGATCGAGTGCAGCAGGCGCGTGATGACTTCTTTACCGGTGCCGTTCTCTCCCGTGATGAGCACGTTCGCATCCGCGGGACCGATTCGCTCCACGAGCTTGAGAATATTTTTCATCGCCGGCGACTCGGCGACGATCTGTGGCAGTTCGCTGTCAGAGACAGTGTTGCGCAACGCTATGTTTTCGGCTTCGAGCTTTCGGCCGCGTCGCAGCGCTTCCGCCAGCTCGACTTGCGTTCGCAAAACCGCCAGCAAACGGGCGTTGTCCCAGGGCTTTTGAATGAAGTCGCGCGCGCCGCGGCGCATTGCTTCGACGGCGAGATCGACGCTGCCCCACGCGGTCATCACGACCACCGGCAGCGACGGATCCACCGCGCGAAGTTTGCTGAGCAAGTCGAGACCTTCGCTCCCGGAGGTCGTGTCGCGCGCGTAGTTGAGATCGATCAGCACGACGTCAAACTCCTGCATGTCGACGGCGCGAAGCACACCGGCAGGCGACGACGCGCTT
>DATNJO010000217.1:0-4462 GCA_035603895.1 Pyrinomonadaceae bacterium | reverse complement strand
CAGCAACCAAAAACCCGTCTCACCAAAAACCGGGACCAGCAGCATTGGCAACTCGGAATAGTGTTCGACCTTCATTCCGCGCGGCAGCAATAGCATCGCGGCCAACACCAGCACCGCGATCGAGATCACCGAACCAAACGTCATTCCGCTAGCCGCGATGACGCGATTAATGCCGACGTGCGTTTCTTTCCACTCGTCTTCGATCGCGCCTGACGAGTAGAAAAAGTAGAGATACGGCGAGATCGTCGCGCCGAGAATGGAAACCGCGATGAACCAGTAACGAGCTGAATCATGCTGCGGTAACGACGGCACGGCGGCCGCCGCTACTTCGCGCCACGGTGGATGCAAAACAACGGCGCCCACCACAAACGAGAGCGTCACCAAGCCGAGCACCGAAACGCCTTTTTCAATGATCCCAAACGTGCCCTTCCAAAGCACCAGCCAGATCACCAAAGCCACCGGTACGCCCCACCACTGAAACCCGATGCCGGTTGCCAGTTCGAGCGCGACGCAAACACCACCAATCTCCGCCGCCAGGACCAGCAGACTCACGAGGCCGAGACTCGCGTACATAAACGCGAAGTAGTTGAACCCAAACCTTTCGCGAATCGCGTCGGGCAACGTGCGTCCACTGACTGCCGCAAATCTTCCCGCCTGCTCAACCAGGAAGATGATGCAGATGCCGCCGAGCACAATCACCCAGATCAGTTGAAACGAAAACTCCGCGCCTGCCTGCGCCGCAGTCGCAATCGAACCAATCTCCAAAAACCCGCCGACACTCGTAACGATGCCGAGCGAAATCTCCATAAGTTTCTTCATGAACGTTATGAAACACTGCAATTCGGATGGCGCTGAAATGCTATGCTTTGATCCATTTTCGAGATGACAAACAGGACAACATCGCCCCCTTCGTGTACAGGAAGATTACAAGCATGCCTTGTGTTGGCGTGCGTGTTGTTCGTGTGTGCGGGTGTCCAAGCCCAGGAGCGTGTGATCTCGGGTGTAGTCTCCGATTCAACGGGAGCGAAGATCGCGCAGGCTGAAGTTGAGTTTGAATTTGGCGGCCGCATTGTACGAACCCGTACGGACGAAAGCGGCAAGTTCACTCTTGTGAGCGCGCCTGAAAGCGGAACGTTGACCGTGCAGTCTACGGGCTTCAACACCGCGCGAATCGAACTCGATGCGCAACCGTGCGACGATCTGCAAATTTGGCTTGAACCGGCAAGCTTGATGGAGCGCATCGTGGTGACTGCGGGTGACGAACGCATTCCCGTCACACCCGCGAGCCAGTACGGAATCGGACGTCGCGAGATTTCTCTGTCGGGCGCGCTCACGATTGACGACGTTTTGCGACAAGCGCCGGGCTTTTCGTTGTTCAGACGTTCGGGAAGTTTGACCGCGAACCCGACGACGCAAGGCGTTTCGCTACGAGGCGTTGGCGCAAATGGCGCGAGCCGCGCGCTCGTGATGTACGACGGCGTGCCGTTGAATAGTCCGTTTGGTGGTTGGGTCTATTGGAATCGCGTGCCGCGTGTGGGGATCGAGAGCGTCGAGATCTTCAATGGCGCGACGTCCGATCTATATGGCAGCGGCGCACTCGGCGGCGTGATCAATATTCTTACTCGAACCTCGCCCGCGACGTATCTCGATTTCGAAGCGTCGGGTGGAAACGAGTCGACAGCTACTGCATCGATGAGCGCCGGAAAATCGTGGCGTAGCTTTGGCTTGGGATTGTCACTACAGGCGTTGCGCACCGATGGATACGTGCTCGTGCCGCCGGAGCAGCGCGGTGCGGTTGATGTTCCGGCCGGCACATCAGACATCGGTGGATCGTTGCTGTTGTCAAAAACCTTCGGACCACGCATCGGCACGTTTCTGCGGTTCGGATCGTTCGGTGAGAGCCGGGAGAACGGAACGCCGCTGCAAATCAACGACACGCGCATCACGTCGCTCGATCTCGGTGGTGACTGGTCGTCGTGGCAGGCGGGCGACTTCTCGCTTCGCCTTTACGGATCGAGTGAAAACTTCAATCAGAACTTCACTGCGGTCGCGTCCGATCGAAATTCCGAAGTTCTGACCAACCGGCAGCGCAATCCGTCGCAACAACTCGGCTTCGCGTTTCAGTGGCGCAGACCGCTGGGCGATAAGCATTTGATCTCGGCGGGTGTTGAAGGCCGGTACGTTCGCGGGCACAGTGCGGAGCGGTTTGTCGATGCCGGCGGTCGTCAAAGATCGGTTGGTTTCTTTGGGAATTATTCGTTGCCGCTGCGATCGTGGGTCGTCAGTTTGGGAGCGCGGATCGATACCTGGCGCAACTATGAAGGCTTTTCCAATCTCACGCTCTTTGCCGACCGGTCCGAGACCGCTTTCAGTCCGAGAGTTTCGGTATTGAGAAGGTTTGAAAACGGGATTTCTGTCAGCGCGTCGGCGTATCGCGCGTTTCGCACGCCGACGCTCAACGAACTCTATCGCAATTTCCGCGTTGGCAACGTTGTGACTAATGCTAATTCCGAGCTGAGTGCGGAACGGCTTACCGGTGGTGAAGCGGGCATGGGATTTCAGACGTTGGGCGAAAGGCTCTTTGTCCGTGGCAACTTTTACTGGAGCGAGATCAGCGATTCAGTCGCGAACGTCACACTCTCGACAACCCCGGCCTTGATCATTCGCCAACGTCAAAACCTCGGCGCAATTCGCGCGCGTGGCGTTGAACTGTCCGCCGTGTTCAAACCAAACAAAGATTGGGAAATCGCGGGCGAGTATTTATTATCGGATTCGACAGTGCTGCATTTTCCTGCAAATCGCGCGCTCGAAGGACTGTTCGTGCCGCAGATTCCGCGCAACCAGTTCAACGTTCAGATCAGTTACACGAATGGCAGGTGGACTGCGGGAACCCAGGGCCGTTTCGCCGGTCAACAATTCGACGACGACCTGAACGCGTTGCCTTTGCGGAGTTACTTCACGCTCGACGCCGAAGTATCACGCTCAGTCTCCGAACAACTGCGCTTCTTCGCCGCCTTTCAAAACCTGACCGGCGTGCGCTACGAAATCAGCAGCACGCCGGTCTTCACAGTCGGCCCACCCGTTCTCTTCCGCGCCGGCTTGCGCCTCTCCCTGCGCTAAGCTTTTTTGTGCCTTTTGTGCTTCTTGTGCTTCTTTGTGACTAATCTCTTGCTGACCCCGGCTTCGCTACCATAATTGCGAAACTGCGCCGTCGGGCTTCAGGTTCTCATAGCAATCCCTTGACCAGTCGCTTCAACTCCAGCGCGTTCTTCACCGCTTCGCCGCCGGGATCGTTGTTGAAGTAGACGTAAGCAGCCGAAAGTTCACTGCTCCAGTCCGCAATTCGTTCAGCCCACGCACGCAGTTGATGGGTCGAGTACGAACCGAAGTACTTCGCCGTCGTCGGGCCGTGAAAACGAATGTACGTGAACGGCGCCGTGATCTCTTGCGGCACTTTCATATCGCTGAAGTCGTGAATGCAAAACGCCGCTTTGTGCCGGCGCATCAACGCATAGATTTCCGGGACGAACCACGTCTCATCGCGAAACTCAAAAACATACTTGTGCCCGCGCGGAAGCGATTCAAGAAACTCCGCGAATCGCTCGACGTTGACCTTCCAACGCGGCGGGAGTTGAAAAAGAATCGGACCAAGCTTCTTGCCCAACCGATCCGCGACGTTAAAGAACTTCTCCGACGACGGCTCCGGATCTTTCAGTTTCTTCATGTGCGTGATAAAGCGGCTAGCTTTGACGGCAAAAAGAAATTTCGGCGGCGATGTGTCGCGCCAGTTGTCGAAAGTAGTCGCGGAAGGCAGATGATAGAAGCTGTTGTTGATCTCGACGGTATCGAAATGGCGGGCGTAGAACTCAAACATCTGGGCGGGTTTGGTCCCGGAAGGGTAGAACACGTCGTCGAGCCAATGTTTATAGTGCCAGCCCGATGTTCCGACGTGGATCTTCATTCCAACCCCAAAAACCTGCGTAACCGATCCACTTCTTCTTCCAATTCCCGTTTAAAAACCGGTTCGCCTGGACGCGATCCTACATAATCCCCTATGTAATTAACGTCACATTGAAGTGCGCCATTTTTCACGACCGCGTTGGCCCAGCCAATGACGCGATCGCGCCAGAGCAGCGGCATCGCGTAGTACCCGAGCTTTCGTTTCAAGACCGGCGTGTAGGCTTCGAAGCGATATTCCCAATCCCATAACAACTTGAAACGCGCGCGATCGTGAACCACCGGATCGAACGGCGCCAGCAAGCGCACAACCTCTTCCGGCGACTCCCGCAGCGGATCTTCGTCCGCCGGAAAATACCATTCACCCCCGACCTGTGCATGACGCAATCGCTTCTTCGCGCGCTTTAGCGCATCCGTTAAATCCCGCTCCCACTGGGGCACCGCATAGCGCAACCTGCGAACGTAGTAATTCAAACTCGACGCCGGCAACGGCGCATATATCCCC
>DATNJO010000216.1:0-6161 GCA_035603895.1 Pyrinomonadaceae bacterium | reverse complement strand
ATCGCATTCGCCGCCACCAACTCGCGGTCTTCAACAATCGACGGAATCGCGGCCGTTTTAGCAGGCTCAAAGAACGTCGAGAGTCCGAGCTGCAAAACTGTCAGCACGTAGACGATCCACAGTTGATCCGCGCACCGCACGAACAGAAACCCGAGCACGACCAACGCGCGCAGGATGTCAGTGACGATCATGATTCGTTGCCGGCTGAAACGATCGGCAACGACGCCCGATAGTGGACCGAAAAGAAAGCTCGGAAGAAAGCGCGCGACGAGCAGTAAGCCGACATCGCGACCCGAACCGGTTAAGTTGAGAATGATGGTGTAGAGCGCGATGGTGTCGAACCAGTCGCCCATTTGACTGACGACTTGGCCGAGCCACAGTTGTCTGAATGCGCGATTACGGCGGAGCAGGTCGATGTATCCGACGGGTTTGTAGGTCGGGGGATTCTTTTTCTCAACGGTTGAATCGGCCATTCCGCATGAGCTTGCAGTTCCTCTTAATCGTTGTCAAACCTGAGCCACAAAAAAGCATAAGAGGTACAACCTGTGTTCACAAAATCCTTTGTGCTTCTTTGTGGCTCAAAACGTAGAGCAGACTGACTGAAAGCTTCAGTCTGACCTGTCGAATTGAGAGAAGCGCGTGAGAGATCGCGAATTTTCGAGGAAAGAATTGCGGCACGCGAGTTGTGAATAGGGACAGCGCGGCGCAGAGGCCAACTGGCTTCGCGAGCTCTCCGCACGGAGCTCGTAGCCGCAACCAAGTTCTATGACAACTGAGAACGCGTCATTGCCCGATGCGTTCTAAACATCTCACCCAGCACGGCAGTCTTGCCCCAGACGAGACTGCCACTTGCCCAATTTGCCGGGGATGAAGTTGAGTTGCTCCCAGCTTTGTCCTCGGCGTCATACTGCGTGAGAGAAGCTTGTTCCGAGTGCGCAAAGAACCCGGTCGCGTTTTAGGAGAACAAATGGACAATCCCCCAAGGTTTGAATCCATCCACCTTCCGGTGGTGCAGGCTTCTCTCCGCGATGCTCTCGGTCAATGGTGGTCAAAAAATCAGCTATGGATTTTGTGGGTCCTGCTGATCGTCCCGCTCGCAATCGAACTAATCTACGGCACGTTCCCGCTTCTTTACCTCGTTCTCGTTCCCCTCTCGATTCTCGTAACCTATCTGATTTATCGCAGCGCGAAGACACGTCTCCAGGCAAAGGCAGACGAGGTTGAAGCGCTCGGCCGTTTGCATCTTGCGACCGCCGAAGCGCTCGCCACCGCGATCGATGCGAAAGATCAAACCACGCATTGTCACGTTCGCCGCGTGCAGATCTATGCCGCGGGAATGGGCGAAGTGTTTGGACTGTCGCCAAACGAAATCGCTGCTTTGAAAGCCGGTGCGCTACTTCATGATGTAGGCAAGCTGGCAGTGCCGCCCCACATCTTGAACAAGCCCGGGCCTTTGACTCCGGCCGAGTTTGAGAAGATGAAGATTCACACGGTCGTGGGCGCACAGATCCTCGCTCGGGTGAATTTTCCGTATCCGGTGATTCCGATCGTTCGGCATCATCACGAACAATGGGACGGCCGTGGTTATCCTGACAAACTGCGCGGCGAGCAGATCCCGATCACTGCCCGCATCATTTCGGTCGTCGATTGTTTCGACTCAGTGCGTGAAGACCGCCCGTTTCGGCGCAGCATGATGCTGGGCGAGGCGACTGCGTTGTTGTTGCGTGGCTCCGGAATTCATTTCGATCCGGTTGTAGTCGAACAGTTCATCAAGCATCTGCCGCGTTTCGAATCGCAGATCGAAACGTTGGGCTTGCAACACCAACCCGTTAACCACATTCCGGAACCGCTGCTTCAGTTGAGCGAGATCGATCTGGACCAGACGCGCGAACGTGGTTCTTACATCGCTTACGATCAGATCAAGAAAGCGCATCGTGAAGTTTATGCGCTGTATGAGATCGCGCGTACGTTTGGTACGTCTCTGAACATCGAGCACACACTCGAGATCCTGGTTGATAAGGTGGGTCACGTCGTTCCGTTCGACACGTGTGTTGTCTATTTCTACGACGACGCAAAAGGCTACGCGACTGCGCGCCACGTCGTTGGCAAGAACGCGCAGAAACTCGCGTCGCGCTGCGTTGTGCTTGGCGAAGGCGTGACGGGATTTGCTCTGGCTAATCGGCGACCGGTCAATCAGCTTCATCCGAGTCTTGATTTCGCGGACATCAATCCCGAGGCCGGGATCAAGTATCGTTCGATGGCGACTTTGCCGTTGTTCAAAGACGACGTGATGCTCGGCGCGTTGTCGGTTTATTCGACTGAGCTCGAGCAATACACGGACGATCACATGCGTTTGCTGGAGACAGTGACGCGCCTTGCTGCCGACGCGCTCGGAAACGCGATGCAGCACGCTGCGGCTGAGTCGAATGCGTTGACCGATCCGCTGACCGGACTGCCAAACGCACGTTACCTGTCTCTCCGATTCGACGAAGAAGCCGCCCGCGCGCGCCGCACGGACCGTGCATTTCAGGTAATGATGCTCGACCTCGACGAGTTTAAGAGTGTGAACGACACGTTTGGTCACAAGGCAGGTGACAAGATGTTGCGCGAGGTGGCCCACATCATCGAGGGACAACTCCGCGAATACGATTTCTTAGCGCGTTATGGCGGCGATGAGTTTGTCGCGCTGGTGCAGGAAATGGCCGGTTCGCAAGTAGAAGATCTATGCCGCCGCATCGAAAACGCCGTGTCGAAGTTTTCCTTGATGGTCGGCCGGAACCGCTACGCGCGCGTCGGCATCAGCGTCGGCACCGCGACCTTCAACATCGACGGCGACACCCTGGATCAACTCGTCGTCGCCGCCGACGAAAAGATGTACCGCATGAAGTCCAGCCACAAGGTGGAACGCACCGTCGCCTAGCCCCAATCCCACCGACGCAGTCGGTGGTGCTTAATACCCTCCCTACTACGCATCTCGGCATCTTTTAATCCCACCAACGTAGTTGGTGGTACTTCATACCTTCCCTGCCATTAGCCTGTTAGGCAGAGTCTGAAAGAACTACCGACTACGTCGGTAGGATTTTAGCCTTATGGATTCGGGTTGTAGGTAGGGTATGAAATAACCACCGACTGCGTCGGTGGGATTTCTGTTGACCTCCGCGGCCTAGAATACCCTTGCGGCCACAGTTTCAAACTGTGTAATCTGTGGCCAGGAATGGTATCGCCCGCCGAAAACCAAAACGCTACCCTCTTAATTGTTGATGACGACCACGCCGCCCGGGAACGGCTGCGCGAGATCTTCGAGACCGCAAAGTACCGCGTCGTAACCGCGAATGAAGCGGGATCTGCGTTGCGCGTTTTGAAGGGCGTTCGCTGCGACCTCGTCGCGCTCGATCTCGAGATGCCGGGCGTCGATGGCCTCGCGCTTTGCAAACTTCTCCGCGCTCAACCGACCACCAGCAAGTTGCCGATCATCGCGCTTTCGGAAAGCGACGATGAAGCGCGCAAGGTGCAAGCGTTCACTGCCGGCGCCGACGACTACATCACCAAACCTTCAACGCCCGGCGAGTTACTCTCGCGTGTCAGTCTGCACGTGCGCACGTCGCAACGTGAATGGGCGCTCATCGGCAGTAACCGCGAACTTCGCTTCTTATCCGACATCGGCCGCGGACTGCTGCGCGCACTCGAACCCGAACAACTCGTGCGCCGCGTGGCTGGTGCGACTTACGACGCACTCGATGCGTCACTCTGCGCTGCATACGTAACCGTCGGACGCGACAAAAACGTGGTCTGCGTTTTCGATCGCGAAGGAAGCGCAGACGATCCAACACTGCTGAGCCAGGAAGCACTTCAGGAGTGGCTTGCCTCAGCCGACTCAGTGAACTCGCGGATGGTTTCCGACTCTTCAGACTTCCTATTAGCCGACGAGGTTCATGCGACCGAATACATTGCTCCGTTTCGTTTCGCCGGACGAGCGAAAGGCGCGCTGATCGTCGCTTTCGATCTGCGCGAACAGTGTGGTGAGACCGAACGGCGTTTGATCGACGCTGCCGCTCAACAAACATCACTCGCCGCGCACATCTGTTCGCTTTACCAAGCGGCGCGCGACACTTCGCTGAGCCTCGCGAGAGAGGTCGAACGCCGTACCGCCGAAAGCGAAGCGCAAAAACGTTTCATCGAAGCGATCGTCGACAGCCTGCCGCTCTCGCTGTACGCGATCGATCGCCAGTATCGCGTCGTCGCGTGGAACCGCAACCGCGAACTCGGCGAACTCGGTATTCCGCGTGGCTCCGTGCTTGGCAAAAACGTTTTCAACGTGCTGACTCGTCAACCACGCGAGATGCTCGAAGAAGAGTTTTCACGCGTCTTCGAAAGCGGAGAAATCGAACGAATCGAACAAGAGACCCCGACTCCCAAAGGCGACATTCGGCATTGGGTGATCAGCAAGATTCCGATGTGGGCCGACATGACAGGCGAGGTGAGCCACGTGATCACGGTCGGCGAAGACGTGACGGATCGCGTCGAGGCAAATCGCGCCGTCGGTCGTGCGGAAAAACTTGCCGCTGTCGGACGGCTTGCCGCCGGCGTGGTCCATGAGATCAATAACCCGCTGGCCACGATCTCGGCATGTGCCGAATCACTCGAAGCGCGTTTGAACGAAGGTGAGTTTGACGGCTCGCCGTCGCGCGAGGACCTGCGCGAGTATCTTGGTCTAATCCGTAGCGAGGCGTTTCGTTGCAAGAGCATCACGATGGGCCTCTTGGACTTCAGCCGCACGCGCACGTACCAACACGTGATGATCAATCTCGCGGACGTGATTCAATCTGCGGCTCGTTTGCTTTCACATCAGAAGCGCAATCCGGAAGTTGAATTCAAGCTTGATATCACGCCCGATTTGAGTCCGGTTTCAGGCGATCCCGGACAGTTGCAACAGGCGGTGATAGCACTGGCCACGAATGCGTTTGATGCGATGGGCGACAGTGGCTCTTTGTCGATCACGGCGCGCAACGATGGCGTGAAAGTCGTGGTTGAGGTGAGCGACACGGGCGTCGGAATTGCGCCGGAAAACCTGCCCAAAATCTTCGAGCCTTTCTATACGACCAAGGAAGTCGGGCGCGGAACCGGTCTCGGCCTTGCGGTATGTTATGGTATCTTAACCGAGCACGGCGGTACCCTCGACGTGCAGTCGACAATGGGAACAGGCACCACGTTCACCATTACTCTTCCCGCAATCAAACAAATCGAGGACTCGACGGTTGAGTGAGCAACAGCAGCAAGCACGCATTCTGATCGCAGAAGACGAGGCCAACCTCCGGCTGGTGCTGCAAAAGGAGTTGGAACGTTTGGGGTATCGGGTGCAGGCAGCGCCCGATGGCGAAGCCGCCCTGCGCAAGTTGGAGGAGAGCAACGTCGACGTTTTGCTGTGCGACATCAACATGCCGCGCATCGACGGCATGGAGCTTCTGCGTCGCGTGCATCAACGGCCTAATCCGCCCGAAGTGATCATGCTGACGGGACAAGCGACGGTTGAGACTGCTGTCGAAGCGATGAAGCTCGGCGCCTACGATTACCTCACGAAGCCTTACACCATTTCCGAACTCGACGTTCGCGTGAAACAGGCCGCGGACAAACGGCGGCTGCGCGTTGACAACACGCGGCTGCGCGAACAACTCGCGCGACAGTCTGCGTTACCCGAGATCGTTTCTGTTTCAGAACTGATGAAGGAAGCGATCCGGTTGATCGAACGTGTGGCTCCGTCGGAAGCGTCGGTGCTGATCACCGGCGAGTCGGGAACGGGAAAAGAGTTGGTGGCCCATGCGATTCACCGGTTGTCGAACCGTGCGGAAGCGTCGTTTGTCGATCTGAACTGTGCGGCATTTCAGGAGTCGTTGCTCGAGTCGGAATTGTTTGGTTACGAAGCCGGTGCGTTTTCGGGTGCGAAGGGGCGCAAGCTTGGTCTGATTGAGTTGGCAGACGGTGGTACGTTGTTTCTGGATGAAGTGACGGAGCTGCCGGCGCAGTTGCAGGCGAAACTGCTGCGCGCGATCGAGACGCGAACGTTTTTTAGAGTTGGTGGTGTGCGCAAGGTTGAAGTTAACGTAGATGCGACTGGGCTTAAGGTGGTTCCTGGATGTGAGAAGGGCCGCAGCGTTGGAGGTTAT
>DATNJO010000215.1:0-7887 GCA_035603895.1 Pyrinomonadaceae bacterium | reverse complement strand
CGGCCAGAATGACGCCGCCCAACGCGTACAGGATCGTGCGCCCTTTCCCCTCCAGCAGCCCGCCGAGGCGGTCGAAGAAGCCCATTGTTGTGTCGCGAAAGCGGTCGTGTTGCAACTCCCGCACTCGCTTTTTCTTGTACTTTGCCACTTAGGTTCCCTCTCGCAAGCCCTGATAGTCGGCTGCGTTCTCTTGGGTGTATGATTAGCGAAATTGTCACTCTAATGTCGCGTCGGAAAAGTTGTCAACCGCGAACGCATCTAAGACACGCGAGGAGTTTTAGCTGCCGGTGAAATTTTATTGGGAACAAATCGCTCAGCCGTGGTGTCTAAGCGGGTGCCTGTCCGGGAATGGGCAAAAGTTGTTGAATGCTCTGGTTCCCGCCCCAGGGGGTGATCAGTGAGCTACGGAGAGCCAATAGCCCTCCGAGGGCAAATTGAAATGGAGCAGGTTGCTCCGGCGACCCTGGTCGAGGCGCGGCCTCAAATCGAGGCCCAGTTCGTTGAAAGATTGAAGCGCGGCGATGCGGCGGCTTTCGAGACACTGGTGAACGAGCGCTCGGGTGAGATTTACGGTCTGCTATATCGCTTGACCGAGAGTAGCGAGGAAGCCCGCGACCTGACGCAGGAGACGTTCTTGCGGGCGTTTCAGAGTATCGGTCACTTCCGCGGCGAGTCGGACCTGCGCACCTGGATCTATCGCATCGCCATCAACCAGGCCCGCAATCGCTGGCGCTGGTGGCGCAGGCGACGACGTGATGTGACGGTTTCGATCGACGCGCCGCAACCGAATGGTACGGCTTCCCTCGCGGGAACGCTGAAGTCGGACGACGGCCGCAATCCGGAGACGGATGCCCTGGCTCACGAGCGCGAGCGGGCGTTGCGGAAAGCACTCAGTTCTTTGAAGCGCGTTTATCGAGAAGCTGTAGTAATGAGGGATATCGAAGGATTTGCGTACGAAGAGATCGCAGTAGCGCTCGATATAAGTGTTGGAACGGTTAAATCCCGACTCGCGCGTGGACGTCAGGAACTCCGGCGCAAGCTGGAAGGATCTTTGTAATTGCCGATTGGGATCAGGATGGCTGACCCGCCCCGGCTCACAAAACTCGGTGCCAAATGGGTCGAAGTGAGGAAACGGCGGGATCAAAGGCTTCCGCAGTGGCATGAAGGGCGTATTGAAAACGTGGCCAGCAACACCCGTTGAAGCTCGCTTACTCAAGCCTGGAGGGGTTGCCCAGAACTTGTCGGAGTTGCTCTTGGTCGAAAGGGAGCAGCCGGGGTCGGCCAGCCATCCGTAACCAGTATTGGAAATACCTTATGTTGTGCGAAGAAACCAGACAATCGCTTTCACAGTACGTTGACGATTGTGTCTCCCTGCCTGCGCGGGTAGCGATCGACGAACATCTCGATCGTTGTCCGGTGTGCCGGGATGAAGCGATTGAGTTCCGTTCGTTGAGGCGAAGGTTGAGTTTGTTGACTTCACCCACTCCGCCTTCGGATCTCGCCGCAACGATCTCCAACGCACTCGCGATTGAAGCAGCAGCTCGCCGGCAACAGCGGAATCCTTCACGAGGCCATCGCCTCCTGCGTTTCGTCGAACCCTGGGTAATGCCTTACAGCGCCGGCTCGTTTGCGTCAGTGATCATGTTCTTTCTGATGTTTACTGCGCTTCGTCCACACTTCGTGGCGTTGCGTGAAGCAGCGGCACAGCAACGTGGCAATGTGCTGATAATTCAGACGGTACGGTCGGTGCCTGGTTACGATCTTTATCAACCGGTCGGGGCGGGTCTGGCAGCGTCACGCGCACCTTTCACGGTTGTATCGCCCACTTTGAATCCGGGCGGCGCGTTGGCTGCGCTACAGGTTTCCTTTGCCCGGACGCAGACGAATCCCGATGTTGAGGATGACGACATGATCGTGGGCATCGACGTTTTTAGTAACGGTTACGCGTCGCTCGCCGACGTGGTCCAACCGCCACGCGACAAGCGCATGCTGGACGAATTTGAATCCGCCTTACGTCAGAACGCCGCCTTCGTCGACGCCTCCCTCGATCGCCGCCCTGACACGATGCGTGTTGTGTTTGCGGTGCAGAAGGTCGACGTAGACGAACGCCAGTTCTAGCTCTGAATCCAATCCCACCCGACGTCGTCGGTGGTGACTTCATACACGACCTACAACGGCCAACTTTCCCGCGACAATCCCACCGACGCAGTCGGTGGTGCTTCATACGCTCCCTACAACCACCAACTTTTCCGCGACAATCCCACCGACGCAGTCGGTGGTGACTTCATTCACGACCTACAACCTGACCACAGGTGAGGTTCAATCCCACCGACGTAGTCGGTGGTGACTTCATTCACGACCTACAACCGCCACCTTCCCGCGACAATCCCACCGACGTAGTCGGTGGTGCCTTCATTCACGACCTACAACCTGACCACACGTGAGGTTCAATCCCACGGTGGATTCTTCATTATGCGGTGTCTCTATGAACCATCCACCGACTGCGTCGGTGGGATTATCGCCGGAAAGTTGGCGGTTGTAGGTGGAGTATGAAGTCACCACCGACTGCGTCGGTGGGATTATCGCCGGAAGTTGGCCGTTGTAGGGAGAGCATGAACCATCCACCGACTGCGTCGGTGGGATTGTCGCCGGAAAGTTGGCCGTTGTAGGGAGCGTATGAAGCACCACCGACTCCGTCGGTGGGATCGGCACGGACCGTATCGGTGGCTTTTACTAAAGCTGCTAGCTGATGAGAGATGTTAAGCCTCGCTTGACGCACCGCACTGCGCATGCTAGCTTGCGGCTTCACCTGTTATTGATGATGAAAACAGCGTGAGACTCGCGAATGGAGTCGCGCGTGGTGAGTAACTTGACTGCAACGGCGCCGCAACTAAAAAAGATACCTCTTAATAACGCTCACCGCCAAATGGGCGGCCGCATGGTCGATTTCGGCGGCTGGGATATGCCCGTTCAATATCCCGCCGGCACTATCGAAGAACACCTGCGTACCCGAACGCACGCCGGCCTCTTCGACGTCTCGCACATGGGCGAGATCGACGTCCGCGGTAACGACGCTATCGCGTTTGTGAACCGGCTGACCTCGAACGACGTCACCAAACTCGTCGACGGCCAGGCGCAGTACACCGCGTTGACCACCGAACAGGGCACGGTCATCGACGACCTGCTCGTTTATCGCCGAAGCTTTGACCATTTATGGCTGGTTGTAAACGCAAGTACTACCGACAAAGACTGGGAGTGGATCCACTCGCATCACGCTGGCGAAGCCGTCGAACTAAAGAACGTCAGTGCTGATTACTGCCAACTCGCACTGCAAGGCCCTGACGCCATCACGATCTTGCAAAAACTGACCGACGTGCCGCTTTCCGAGATCAAGTATTACCACTTCACCACCGGCCTGGTTGATGGCATCAACAGCGTCATCTCGCGCACGGGCTACACCGGCGAGGACGGTTTTGAAGTTTACACCGCAGCGGAATTCGCAGAACAACTGTGGTCCAAGTTTCTCGACGCCGGAAACTTCGGCGCTGCCGACGGCGTGCTTCCCTGCGGTCTCGCCGCGCGTAACACGTTGCGACTCGAAGCCGGAATGGCGCTTTACGGGAACGATATCGACGAAACCACCACGTTGTACGAAGCGAATCTCGGTTGGATTTGTAAACTCGACAAAGGCGACTTCACCGGCCGCGAAGCGTTGGCCCAACAGAAGGCGGAGGGCGTGAAGCGAAAACTGGTTGGCTTCGAAGTTACCGATCGCGGTATCGCTCGCGATCATCAGGACGTGGTAATCGGCGACCAGCGCGTGGGCCAAGTCACTTCCGGAAGTCCCGCACCATATTTGAAAAAGAATATCGGGCTTGCTTATGTGCCAACGGAGCACGCAAGCGTGGGCCAGGAGATCAATGTCGACGTGCGGGGCCGACTCGTACGGGCGCAGTTAGTGAAGACGCCGTTTTATAAACGAACGAAGTAGACAGGAATAAAACAATTTAGCTGGAGGAACCATGGCGAACGTTCCAGAAGACTTACACTACAGCAAAGACCATGAGTGGGTCAGGGTCGAAGGCGATCAAGCCATTATCGGCATCACTGACTATGCCCAAAACTCACTGGGCGACGTAGTGTACGTTGAGTTGCCAAAACCAAGCGAAGAGTTTGCAGCAAATGAACCTTTCGGTTCCGTTGAATCGGTGAAGGCCGTGTCGGAAGTTTTTACTCCCGTCGCCGGCTCGATCGTGTCGATCAACGAGTCGCTCGCTGACGAACCAGAAAAAGTAAACTCCGATCCGTACGGCGAGGGCTGGATGATCCGCTTGAAGATGGCGAATCCCGGCGACGTCGATAGTCTTTTGACCGCCGCCGAGTACGAAGACTTTACGAAAGCTGAGAGCGAATAATCTTGCGCTACATTCCTAACTCGCCGGAAGAGCGCACGGAAATGCTCGAGGCAATCGGACTCAAGTCTGCCGAGCAACTGTTTGACTCAATCCCACAAGAGTTACGACTACAGCGGCCGCTAAACACTCCCGCTGCTCTTTCGGAAATAGAGCTACTCGATAAGTTTGACCGTTTGGGCCGGCGGAATGCGGCTGCGCAACGCACCAGCTTCCTCGGCGCCGGCGCATATTCACATTACATCCCGACCATCGTCGATCACATCATCTCGCGTTCCGAGTTCTTCACGGCTTACACGCCGTACCAACCGGAAATCTCGCAGGGCACGCTGCAAACCATCTTCGAGTTTCAAACACTGGTTTGCCAGTTGACCGGAATGGAAGTGGCGAACGCGTCTATGTACGACGGTTCGACCGCGCTTGCCGAAGCTGTGTTGATGGCCGAACGCGTCACGCGACGTTCGAAAGTGATCGCTTCCGCGGCGGTCCATCCGCAGTATCTCGAGGTCGTGAAAACTTACGTCCAGCACGCGGGCATTGACCTCGAACTCGCAGAGTTCGACGAAAAGACCGGTCAAGCCGGAGCAGCACTCGCCAACGCGATTGACGATAAAACCGCGGCGCTCGTGGTCCAGTCGCCAAACTTCTTTGGCTGCATCGAAGATCTCAAAGCACTGGCCGATGCCGCGCACGCGAAAGGCGCTTTGCTCGTCGTCGCGATTACCGAAGCGATGTCTTTGGGACTATTGAAGTCGCCGGGTGCGTGCGGCGCGGACATCGTCGTCGCGGAAGGCCAGTCGTTTGGGGTGCCGCTTTCGTTTGGTGGTCCATACGTCGGTCTCTTTGCCACGCGCGACAAGTATGCGCGTCAGATTCCCGGACGGCTCGTGGGCGAGGCTTACGATAAGAAAGGGCGGCGTGGTTTCGTGCTCACGCTGGCCACGCGCGAACAGCACATTCGCCGTGAAAAGGCTACGTCAAACATCTGCACCAACGAAGGTTTGATCGCGCTCGCGGCAACCGTCTACATGGAAGCGATGGGCAAACGCGGCATTCAGGAAGCCGCGCATCAATGTTTGCAAAAGGCTGCTTACACGGCGAAGCGCATCGCGGCAGTGAAAGGGTTTTCACTTCCCTTCACCGGTCCGGTTTTCAATGAGTTCGTGGTGAGAGGACCACTCAAGGCCGCGGAATTACTGTCGCGCCTCGCAAAAGAGAATGAGATCGAAGCCGGCATTGCCGTGTCGCGCTTCATGCCGGATCGCGCTAATGATTTTCTGGTTTGTGTTACTGAAACAAACACCCGCGAGCAGATCGATTCGCTCGTCTCGGCTTTAAGCGAACTATGACCAGCGGTATCACAAAAGTTACCACCCACATCAGTCCCAACGAACAACTCATCTTCGAGCGTTCACAAGCCGGGCGCATCGGTTATCGTCTGCCGGCACTGGACGTTGAAGAGTCATCAATTGAGAGCCTCGTTCCAAAAGAATTCCTTCGGGACGACGATCTCGAAGGCGTGCCGGAAGTCAGTGAAGTGGATGTGGTCCGCCATTTCATTCGCATGTCGACGTGGAACTATTCGATCGACATCGGCATGTATCCGTTGGGCTCGTGCACGATGAAGTACAACTCGCGTCTCAACGAGCGTGTCGCACGCATCGCAGGTTTCGCCAATCTTCATCCGCTGGCCAACGAAGAAGACATTCAGGGCGCGCTGCAAGTCATTTACGAACTTCAGGAATGTCTCGCGGAGATCACCGGTTTGCCTGGTATCTCTTTGCAACCAGCCGCAGGCGCGCACGGCGAGATGACTGGCATCATGATCATCCGCGCGTTTCTCGATGCGCGCGACGGCGCCGCCGCTTCCGGCAGGCGCACGATGCTCATCCCCGACTCTGCACACGGCACCAATCCCGCTTCAGCTCATTTGTCTGGTTTCTCGGTGAAGACAATCAGGTCAACCGCTGAAGGTTTGACCGATCTGGACCACTTGCGCGAACTGTGCGCGCACGGCGACGTCGCCGGCCTGATGCTCACCAACCCGAACACGCTCGGTCTGTTCGAACGCAACATCAAACAGATCTGCGACATCGTTCACGAAGCCGGCGGACTCGTTTACATGGACGGCGCGAACATGAACGCGCTCGTCGGCGTCGCACGTCCGGGTGATATGGGCGTGGACGTGATTCACCTCAACCTGCACAAAACATTTTCAACTCCACACGGCGGTGGTGGACCAGGTTGTGGTCCATGTTGCTGCACGAAAGATTTGGAACCGTTTCTGCCCGTGCCGCGCATCGTTAAAGACGACGACACATATCGTCTCGATCACAACCAGGCAAAATCGATCGGACGCGTGAAAGCGTTCTTTGGAAACTACGGCATGATGTTGCGGGCGCTCGCTTACACGTTGACGCACGGGAACGATGGCCTGCGTGAAGCGACTGAAGCAGCCGTGCTCAACGCGCGTTACATCGCGGAAGGTCTCACCAGCGACTACGAAAAGCCGTTCAATAGCCCGCCGATGCACGAGGTGGTTTTCACTGACAAGCGACAGTCCCGCAAAGGCGTACACACGCTCGACATTGCGAAGCGCCTGATCGATTACGGATTTCATCCGATGACGATCTACTTCCCGTTGATCGTGCAGGGTGCGATGTTGATTGAACCCACGGAATCAGTCGGCAGGCAAGAACTCGATCAATTTATCGCGGCAATGAGATCGATTGCGGTTGAGGCAGTGGAGAATCCCGAGTTGGTGCTAAACGCTCCGCACGATACGCGTATCGGTCGCCTCGACGAAGCCGCCGCCGCACGCAAACCCGTCTTACGTTGGAAACCGGCCACGGATTACACGGACAAACACGCAACGGCCTAGTCTTCCGTGATGTCTGTGGTATCTGTGGCTAATTCGGAATCTTCAATAGTGCGAGCCTCTCGACGACGCGCCCGTTGACGAGGTGCTCTTCGACGATCTCGGGAACATCCTTCGCCCGCACCTGCGCATACCAAACTCCGTCCGGATAAATCATCACCGCCGCGCCGATCGCACAAAAGCCAACCGAACCACACTCGGTCAACACGACAGTACCTTCCGGACTACAACCCTTCGAGACTTTTCCATACTGAAGGCAGCGCGACTTCAACTCGTGTCCAAAAGCCTCAAGCACTGCCGCGCTATCGTTTGCCGAACACGACTTGCCCGTGCAAACGAAAACATGCCGCTGAATCCGGGCCGACGCAATCGGCGCCAACTCCATCAGCCGCTCACAATCTTCGATAAACTTTGCTTCCGCCAAGAAAACCTCTTTTCGGTTTCATGCTAACTCATTGTAGAATGAGGCGTCGAGAGGTTGACGCTTTAAGCAATATATGGCAACTGGCCTGGTTATCCACATCTCCTCGGGCGAAGACCGGCATACCGAAATCCTCACCGACGACGACATCCGGATCGGCACCACTGACACTGCTA
>DATNJO010000214.1:0-5554 GCA_035603895.1 Pyrinomonadaceae bacterium | reverse complement strand
TGCCAGTTGCGATTGCCCCAGTAGATCGGAAGGTTCGGACCGTGAGTCTCGAGTTCTTGTTTCAGCGCACCGATCAGGTTGCGGTTCTGTTGATTGATCGGACTGACGCCGCCAAACATCTCGTAATGATGCGCCACGCCGAGCATTCGTTCGCGCGGCACATTGCGGCCGCGCAGGACGTTTTCGAGGAACGGCATCACCTCGTCCATTCCTTCCGGCCCGCCGAACGACACTACTAAAAGCGCATCATAATCCATGAACGAACTCTACCAACGCGATCACATTCTCGACCGGTGTCTCCGGCAATATCCCGTGCCCGAGATTAAAAATATGACCCGGCCGCCCACCGGCTTGATCCAAAACCCGTTTCGCTTGCGCGAGCAAAACATCTCGCTCGGCAAACAACGCGACCGGATCGAGGTTTCCCATCACGGCCACGTCATGACCAACGCGCCGCCAACCGTCATCCAATTGAACGCGCCAATCCAGACCGATCACATCACCGCCCGCTTCGCGCATCAACTCAAGCAGCGTCGCGGTGCCAGTGCCGAAATGAATCACCGGAACGCCCGGCTTGATGTTCTGAATCACCGCACGTGTGTGTGGCAGCACAAACTCACGATAATCATCCGGACTCAAACACCCGACCCACGAATCAAACAACTGCACGGCCTGTGCGCCCGCTTCAATCTGTGCATTCAGATACTTCACGAGACTCGCAGCGATCGTCGACATCATCGCATTCCAGGCGCCGCTGTCGTTGTACATCAATTGCTTGGTATGAACGTAGTTCTTCGAACCGCCACCTTCCGTCAGGTACGACGCGAGGGTAAACGGCGCGCCTGAGAACCCGATCAGCGGAATGTCAGGCTTTAGCGCGCGTCGCGTTTGCCGAATCGCTTCGTTAACAAACTCGAGCGCACTCACGTCTTCCAGTTGTCGCAATCGATCGACGTCGCGGCCGTGGCGCACCGGGTTGTGAATCACCGGACCTTCGCCGTGGGCAAACTCGAGTTCGACGCCCATCGGTTCGAGTATCAAGAGGATGTCGGCAAAGATGATCGCCGCGTCGACGCCGAGCCGCTCGGCGGCTGTGACAGTGACTTCAGCCGCTAGCGAAGGGTTTTTGCAGAGTTCGAGGAACGTGGTTTTCGCGCGGACCGCGCGATATTCAGCCATGTAGCGGCCCGCCTGCCGCATCAGCCAGATCGGTGTGTAGGGCACCGGCTCGCGACGGCACGCCCGCATGAAGACGCTCGTTTGTAACGCTTGATCCAAAGGAGGCGAATTATACTACGCCGCAGTAATATTCACCGCTCTCCGCTGTTGGCGCGACTTGTCTACGCGCGTCTTTTCTTCAAGACGCCGGTCATGAATCCCAGACCTGAGAGGAGCAATACGATTGACGCCGGTTCCGGAACCTCATTAATTCCCAGCGAAGTTGAGGAGAGTCTGACAACAATCGAGTTCTCGGTGCCGCCCTGGAGTGTGATTGACCGCGAAATTTGTTGTGACGCTTGTACCATTGAGTTCCCGTTTGGCCCGATGATGGGATGCAGCGCCTCGACCTGGAGAGAGAACACCGGGACGCCATTAACAAACAGGTCGAAGAATAGACCCGATTCTGCGTACTTACCGAACTCGTCGGTCTGTACGTGCCATAGCAGCTCCTGTAGCGCGGAAATGTTCACGTTAACGGGTCCTTCGACGCCGCTCAGGACAAGCGTGCCGGTCAAGATACCTTGTCCAAAAGAACCCACCGCACAATTGCAATTGCCGGTACTGGCTGTGGTGTCGGCGCTGACCGAATGGGTGGTTGCATTTGCTGTTGCGGTGGCGGTGACTCCGTTCACAGCTGCACTGGCCTGAGCGATAGGAAAGCTGTTCGAGGTGTTGCTGATTTGAGTTCCCCCGTTAATCCCGGCGTCGGCACGAGCGCTCGCGGCGGTTACCGTGAATTGAGCAGTGCCCGCCGACGGAGTGAACTGGAGATTGTTGAAGCTGAAGGAGGTTAGCGAGAAGGCGTCTGCATAAGCAGTTGACGACGCGCAAAGCAGCAATCCAAACATCAGAACTGGAACAAAAACTCTAAGTGATTTGACTCTCATGGACTTCCTCCCTTGCTCGGCCAGAAAACAGTAGCTAACGACGTGCTCGTAAGGGGTCAGGGGGAAATTTAGAGAGGAGAGAGATAGATGGCCTTATACACCTGACATGAGGAGGATCAAGAAAAAAGCCGAGACGATTCCTGTAGTTTTCGTCACGACGATCGGCGATCTTCTCCCGCAAAGGCGCAAAGACGCAAAGCGCTGCCGCGTTTTCTAAAAAATCTCTTTGCGCCTTTGCGGGAGAAGATCCCAAAGCAACTCGAACTTTCAATTCGATCGATTCGTTACGAAACCTGTCGCCCCTTTTTGACACTTACAACAAGCTACCGTTCTCTTGGTGCAAAACGGAGTTCAGGACTACAATCACTCCGTCCGAATCCACGTACTTACCGGCTTGCAAGGAACCTGACTGAATCTGTCAGAAACTTGCCACAAGCCCGTGGTTTGTGGTGTTTGCACTGTTGAGAGAGCGGTGATTGATGAACGGACAAGCTAGAGTTTTGATCGAGTCCATGCCTAACGACATCGGGACTGAAGCGGTAGGTCCGCTTAGTTTCGACGAAGCGTTTACCCTCCATCACCGCGCCGTTTTTAGAACGGCCAGGGCTGTCGTCCGCGACTCCGCCCTGGCGGAAGACGTGACGCAGGAAGTATTTTTACGACTTTATCGCAATCTCCACGCTACGCCGGGCGAAGATCTGCTTCGCGCGTGGCTTCTGCGCGTGACTCTTAACGTGGCGCGAAACACCGTGCGCGGGCAAACCCGCTCGATGGTTCGCGATAACGAGTATCAAAAGAGCGGCGTGGACAACGGCTTTGCCGTCGAGGCTCCGGAAGAGGACTACGAGCGCCGGATGGCGATCGAAGAAGCTCGCCGGGCTTTAGCCAAGATAAAAGAGCCGATGAGGAGCTGTCTGTTGTTGAAACAACAGGGACTTTCGTACCGCGAGATCGCCAACAGCCTGTCGTTGAAAGAGACGAATGTAGGCAGTTTGGTAGCCCGCGGGCGGAAAGAATTTGCGAGGGTCTACGGAAAGATCGGAGGCAGACGATGACGAGGTGTTTGGACGAGGCAACGCTGCAAACTTATTTCGACGGTGAGCTTTCCGGCGAGATGATGGAAAGCGCAACGTTGCATCTGGCGTCGTGTTCCACGTGCGCTGCGGCAGCGCGCGAAATCGAAGAAGAGATTAATTTGATGATGACGGCCCTGGCGCCGGAGTTTGAAGCCAGCGTGCCGACCGAACGGCTGCGACAGCGTATTGATGCGGCGGTTCTGGATCAGCGTCTTGACGCGGCGTCGTCACCAGCGCGCACGGGATTTGGCGCGTTCATCTCGAGTCTGCTTAGTTTCGGCACACAGCGAACGTTGGGTTATGCGAGTTTGGTGATGGTGCTGGCGTTTGGCGCGATCTTCGGTTTGATGAAGCTGAAGACGAATACGCCGCCGGCTCCGATCGCTGAATCGCAGCAACCGCAAGTTAAGAATGCTAACGAACAAGTAGCGGTAGTGCCGCCTAAAGTCGACACGGTTCCAGTGCAAGGACCAGAGGAAGGGAATAAAAACACCCAAAGCACAGACACGATCAGGAAAAACAATAACGCTGTAAAGTCTGAACCGGTCGTCGCTACAAACAGAACAAATCCAACTACAACCAGAACAAATTCAACTCCCGCGTCGGAACCCGTCAAGCTTCTCCCGGGCGAACGTTCTTATCTCCAAACGATTGCCCGTCTTGATACCACGATCAATGCGAACAAGAAATCAATGCGTCCGTCCTTACAGGTTGAGTATGAGCGCAATCTGGCGGTTGTCGATCGCGCTATCGCTGCCACCCGCACCGCAGCCAAGAGCAATCCCAACGATCCGGACGCGGCCGATTTCATGTTTGCTGCTTATCAAAGCAAGGTAGATCTGCTCAATACCATCGCCGATGCTCGTCTCGGTGGAGGTCGCTCCCACTGAAAGGCCCGGTTTTAAGTTGATTAAGAAGCTGTTCGCAGTTGCCGCGGCTACGGGCCTCCTTTTCTCCCTGGCAGGTTTAACCCCCGCTTACAACGAAAATCAGGATGATAACTCCGGCCAACCCGGACAAAAGATCGAACGGTCGATGCGCGTGAGTTCACAGTCCGTCATCACCCTTTGCGTCGCTTCGGGCACGTTGACGGTTCGCGGTTGGGACAAGGAGGAAGTTCGCGTTCGTTCTACTGACGCCGATCAAATCGAGTTTCGCCGCATCGATAAGCCGAAAGATCCAAACGTACCTGCAAACCACGTGGACGTGATGGTGCTCGATAAAGAAGCGGGCACCGATCCAAAGAAGGATTGCCTGGCGATTGCCGACGTCGACATGGAAGTACCGGCAGACGCAACGATTCAAGTGCAAACGCACGACGGAGACATCAATGTCGCCGGTGTTGCCGCCGTGTATGCCGGTTCGCAAAACGGCGACATCATGATTGAGCGCGTCACCAAACTGGTAGAGGCAGGTACTCTCGGTGGCAGTATTTCACTGAAAGACTCGAGCGGCCGGATGCATTTGAGCGCCGCTAGTGGCGTTGTTGAAGCAGTAAATGTTCGCGGTGGAGATGAAGACGATACTTTTGAAGTAGGCACCGTGAGCGGTGACATTCAACTGGAGCGAATTGCGAATCAGAAGGTATTAGCCAAGACGGTCAACGGCACGATGGTGATGAGCGGTCCGTTGGTTAAGGCGGGCTATTACACTTTTAGCAACGTAACCGGCGACGTGTTACTGACGCTGCCGCGAGATGCTTCGTTTCGCCTGAACGCCAAGGTTTCCGACAAGCAGGACATAGTTTCTGACTTCGTTTTGAAGTATCTCTTTGAGCCAGCGCCTCCGGGTTCACCGGCGCCGATGCCGCGCGTGAATCCGGCTCCAGCTCCGCCTGCGGAAAAACCGCCAGCAGTGGCGGAAGCGGCGCCTAAAAAAGCGCCGGCGGTGAAAGACCAGAAGACACCTGTGCCGAAAGAGAAAGATAAGCCGGCGGCAAAGGGTGGCCTTCTCGGCCCGGGACCATTGGTCACGATTGGAAAACCGAATGTGATCATCGCGCCTTACGTACGTCGCATCGAAGCGATTTGCGGAACGGGCGACGCGACTATCTCGGTGGCTTCGTTCGGCGGAACAGTGCGGCTGAAAAAGCTTTAGGCCCCCGGATTTTTTCCTGTCACATCCGTGTTAACCCCGGTGTTCTGACTATAGAGCAACGCAGAAGGGCCGAGGGTAGTTAGGAACCAGTTAATTCGGAACTTACTACTCTCGGCCTTAAACGTTAGAAACGAGACAAAGCATGTTTAATAAGCTCCTCATTGCAGTAGTTCTATTTACAATCGCGATAGTCACCTACGGTACGACCGCGGTCATCGCAACCAGCCAGGCCGGTCTACAGGATCCACAAGACGTTCGGCCTGTTCCACAGGT
>DATNJO010000213.1:0-2615 GCA_035603895.1 Pyrinomonadaceae bacterium | reverse complement strand
GTAGGCGGTTGTAAACCTTGACGCTGGCCTTTTTACAGCATAGAGTGCGGTTGTTCTCGACTTCTCCTCAAAGGAGTCACACTCGATGAGCACCTCGCGAACACTTTCAGCACGACACTACGCAATTGGTCTGCTCGTCATTTGCATCACGTCACTCCTCCTAGTTTCACGTGTTGGTCCGGTCCAAAGCGCTACGCCGCAGAGTAAACGAACATTTGAAAATAAGATCCCGCCGCAGGTTCCTTTGAAAATACAGATCAAGAAAGACAAAGAGGACAAAGCGCTCGATACGGACAACAAGAACTGGTTTCGTGATATCGAAATAGAGATTACTAACACATCTGACAAACCAATCTATTTTTTGTCGTTGGATATCATCATGCCGGAAGTACTTTCCGACAGAGGTGTAATGGTTACCTTTCCGATTGGGTATGGCAGGACTGCCTTTTACGATCACAATACCAAGCCCATACGCGAAGACGTACCAATCGAACCAAAAGCGACCATGACTTTCAGCTTTGAAGAGAATGACATGCTCGGTTATGAGACTTGGCGAGACAAGAACAAGAAAAATGACCCCCTAAAACTTGAGGTTTGGTTTAGTCATCTGAGTTTCGGCGACGGCACCGGTTTCACTTCCTTTAGCGCCCTTCCATTTCCTTTTAAGCAAAAGGAAGTTGGACGATGTTTCGAGAAGCCGCGACCGCCGGACCAATGGGCAGAAACTCCCATAAACTTCTCAGCTCTAGATGCAGAGAATTTCAAATCACCGGCAGGTTTCTTGCCGGTGAATTTTTTTCCGAATAGTTCTGTTCGGGGAGAAGATACTTTGGGCCGCGCGGTGACCGCAGACATTTGCTGTCCGGGCACGTCCTGCACCAAATTTAAATTCAGCAACTATGATTGTGTATGCTCGATCAATGTTCAGACAGTGCAGACAACGCCGTGCTCTGATCCGATTGGCGTTTGACGGTTGTCCACCGATCTACCATCCTGAAGGAGCATGCTGTGTTAAAGATCCGTGCTTTTATCCACCAATAATTTGTCCGCCTGGCTCGCACTTGATTAGAGCGGAGGCAGAAGGAGGGTGCTTGCAGCTCTGCCTGCAGCCGATAAGCTTACCGGTATAGACTTCAATTTGAACAACATCGGTGGGAAAGAGAGGCTCAGTTGGACCAGCGCCAACTCCGATGACGCCTGGTTGGTCATCGATCGCAACGGAAACGGCACGATTGATAACGGCACTGACCCCTTGGCGATCGCTCACCTCAGCCTGAGTCTTCGGGTGGTGAGAGGAAGAACGGATTTCGGGCCCTCGCCGAATACGATAGAACTCCAAACGGCGGCAACAACGACAAACAAATTGATAGGCGAGACGCTATTTTCAGCAGCCTGCGGTTGTGGCAGGACCAGAGAACTTTAAAGTTAGTCAAGGGAACATTTGCTCCTTGGAGTTATTGGATATGTCTGCCGGGTGGCCCACGCCTTTGACTCTGCCTCGATCGAGAATGACGACCTGCGAGCCGAGATAGCCCTTCGACCTCCCCCTGCAGGGCCCGATCAACATGTAATGGATCGCAACCTAATTCATTGACACTGGACCGCACCGGGGTTAGAGTCCCGATGAGGTCTTCTCATCGACCAAGGGGATTCACTTCAATCTTCGCACTCTGGGCCCACGTTGCGGAGTAGTTAGCTAAGACGCGTATACGCTTCTCACCCGTTCGTTGCGCATACACGCCTTCACAATCCGGGGATTTTTGCCCCATAGCGAGCAAATCATGAAACCTCAAAAACTCCCACAAATGTTCAAAAAACAGATCCTCAAGGTGTTTTTAGGGCTGCTCTTGGCTGTGCCTGTTTCAGTCTTCGGCTTATCAACAGTTGGTCTATTCAATCTCCGCGCAACCCAAGCCCTTGCCGCGCCGGAAGTATTTCAGGACGAATTGGAGATTGAGTTGGGCTCCAATGGCTTCACCCCGGCCTATGTGCAGCGCACTGCCGGTACGTTTGGGATCGCGGTGGAAAACTCTACTCTCACAGGCGAGTATACCCTGCAATTAAAGGCCCCGGACGGCACCGTGGTGAAAGAAGTCCAGATTCAGAAAGGCTCAGCAGCCTGGACGGTTACATTGTCTGCCGGCGAATACACGCTTACAGAAGCCAGTCACTCTCAATGGCTCTGCCGCATAGCCGTGCAGTAGAACACTCTCAAACTCTGACCTCAATGATGATGGCCATCCCCCATCACAGCCCAGGAGTAAAACATGTCGCGTCTCTCCCACGTGTCTTTGTCTTTGCTGTTCTGTTTTTTACTTGCTATCTCATGGCTTACACCTCAAACCAGATCACAAAGCACGCTACGGTCATTGTCACTGAACGGTACCGGGGCGTCAGTGGACGTGCCCAGCAACAGCACGATCAATATCACTGGCCCAATTACAGTGGAGGCATGGATCAAGGTGGACGCGATTGACGGCAGTAATCACGACATCGTGTCGCGTATCAACCGCAACGACTCCACTTCAGGAGGCGGATACTCACTCACCGTCAACTCTGCCGGTAAGCTACGACTGGACCTGTTCCAGACTTACAACAGCTACACCACTGTCATC
>DATNJO010000212.1:0-4637 GCA_035603895.1 Pyrinomonadaceae bacterium | reverse complement strand
CTTTGTCAACGACTCAGAAGCTATCGTTTCAACTCCCCTCCTCCAAAACCGTCCGCTACTCGATGGCCTTGCCACGGCCTACGTTTGCGAGAACTACACCTGCCAACAGCCAGTCACCACAGCAGCGAACCTCCGATCTCAACTGGAATCCGTGTGAATCCGGCTAAACCTTGACGGAAACGGTCTGAAAGCCTATAGTTATGCACGTGCCAACATTGTTTGGCACGTGTCCCAAACCCAGTTCCTTGCCTTAAACGCCCCATTATGAAATTCAACTCTCCGGCTACCGCTTTACTCGCCGCAGTTTCTGTGGTCAGCCTCGCACTGCTCTTCCTCGACAAGGGCATTGCGATCGTCTTCGTGGCCCTGCTGATCGCCGCGCTCTTCTACCTCGCTTACACCTTTAACGAAAAGCGTTTGCGAGAATTGAGCGAGGCCGAAGCCGAACGCGCCCGGCACGCCGAAGAGATGGCCACGATTCACATGAACACCATCGAGTCGTTGGCGATCGCGATTGATGCGAAGGATCAAACTACTCACGGTCACGTACGCCGCACTCAAATCTACGCGACGCAAATGGGTCAGCTCTTTAAGGTTTCAGAAAGCGATCTGCTGGCGCTGCACGCGGGTGCGCTGCTGCACGACATCGGCAAGCTTGCGGTTCCGGAGTACATCCTCAACAAACCCGGCAAACTCACCGAAGCAGAGTTCGCCAAGATGAAGATTCATCCGACCGTGGGCGGCGATATTCTCAAACGCGTTAACTTCCCTTACCCGGTCGAATACATCGTGCGCTATCACCACGAGAAGTGGGATGGTAGCGGCTATCCGAAAGGTCTCAAGGGCGAACAGATCCCGCTCATCGCGCGAATCATTTCGGTCGTCGATTTCTACGACGCTACACGCTGCGATCGTCCGTATCGCAAAGGAATGAAACGCGAGGATTCGCTGGCGTTGCTGAATAACATGGTCGGCACGGCGTTCGATCCGAAGGTCGTAAAGAAGTTTGCCGAACATGTCGTAGAGTTCGACCGGCTGATCGCTTCAGAAGACATTCAGGAACAGGTCGCTTCAGCGCCTGCGATCGACACTGAAACCAGCACCAAGCCCGATGCCGGTTTGGCTTCCGACATTCTCGGCACGCCGATCGAGGAACCAACCGGGTTCCGTTCCATCTCCGAAGCACAACGCGAAGTATTCGCGCTTCACGAGATCGCCCAGACGATCGGTTCGTCGCTGAATTTGAGCGACACGGTCACGCTGGTTGCCAACAAGTTGAAAGCGATTGTTCCGTTTGATAGCTGCGTGATTTTCCTGGTCGACGAACGATCTGGCAAGGCCGTTGCGGCACATGCGGTAGGTGAAGAATCGGAACTGTTTTCCAGCCGGCGGATCACCGTTGGCGAAGGGATCACTGGCTGGGCAATAGCGAACGCCCGTTCGATGTGCAACGCGTCTCCGGAACTGGACATGGTCGGGATTGCCGATCAGATCGTCAAACGTTTTCGTGGAGTGCTGGTGTCGCCATTGGTGCGCGACGACGGCGCGTTTGGAGCGATCTCGCTTTACTCACAGAGCCGCACTTCTTACACGACCGAACACGTTCGCTTGCTGGAATCGGTTTGCCAGCACGCGTCGAGCGCGCTCAACAATGCACTGACTTATGAAAAGACGCGTGAAAGCGCCCTTGTAGATCCGTTGACCGAGCTGCCGAATGCGCGTGGGTTCTACATGATGCTCGAGCAGCGTATCGCCGAGTGTCAGCGAATGAACCGCGAATCGCTCGCCGTGCTTTGCATGGATATTGACGATTTCAAAGTGGTTAACGACCAATACGGCCATTCGATCGGCGACCGGTTGCTGGCGAGTGTGGCCGGGGTCGTGCGGCGCGAGTTGCGCCAGATGGACATTCTCACGCGCTACGCTGGCGACGAGTTTGTCGCGATCATGCCGATGGCCTCGAGCAAGATGGCCGCGTCGATTGCGGATCGCATCCGGAACACGGTTGAAGAGCAACTGTTTTCGGTTCGCAACGGCACGATGATTGGTTTGGGCGTGAGTTTAGGCGTTGCCTGTTTCCCTGACGATGGAGAAACGAGTGAAGAACTGTTAACCGCCGCCGCGCGCCGCATGCAGCGCGACAAACACGGCCGCAAAACAATTCTCACCGTAGCCGGCGCCGGCGTCAGCTCCATCGACATGATGACTTAAGTCTTAGCCACAAGAGGCACAAAAAGCACAAGTTAGGACTCAAAAACGGGTCCTTCTCTTGTGCTTTTTGTGCCTCTTTGTGGCTAAGCTGTCTGTCGCGTATAATCCAAAATTTCTACAACAACCCATGAGCAAACAAACAGCAGCACCACCCTCCCGAGCAGGAGCCGAAGAGCAAAGCTCCACCGGCGTGATCGATGCGCCAGTAGATCGAGATCAACTCGCCCGCGAACACGAAGAAGTCAAAGAGCGCCAGAAAGACCGTTTCACCGGGCTCAACCACGAACAACTCATCGGCCTTTACCGCCAGATGCTGCTGATTCGCCGCTTCGAAGAGAAGTCGGCGGAAGCCTACGTTGCAGGCAAAATCGGCGGCTTTTGTCACCTTTACATCGGGCAGGAAGCGGTTGCGGTCGGCGCCATCTCCGCGATTCGCAAAGACGATTACGTGTTTGTCAGTTATCGCGAACACGGTCATGCACTCGCCAAGGGGATGTCCGCGCGCTCCATCATGGCGGAGTTGTTTGGCAAAGCGACGGGCTGCTCGAAAGGCAAAGGCGGCTCGATGCACATGTTTGATAAAGAACTCGGTTTTCTCGGCGGTCACGGAATTGTCGGCGGCCAGATTCCGCTCGCGACCGGCGCCGCGTTCGCCTCGATGTACCAGAGCACCGATCAGGTGACGCTCTGTTTCTTCGGCGAAGCAGCCGTGAACCAGGGCGCGTTTCACGAGTCGCTGAACATGGCGCAGCTTTGGAAACTTCCCTGCATCTACATCTGCGAAAACAATCAATACGGTATGGGCACTTCGCTCGCTCGCGCCATGTCGTTGCACGACATTTCGAAGAAGGGTTGCGCGTATGAGATAGCGTCAGAGTTTGTTGACGGTATGGACGTGCTGGCGGTGCGTGAAGCGGTGATGCGTGCAGTTGAACGTGGCCGCAAACAGTCGCTACCGACGTTGCTCGAAGTGCGTACCTATCGCTTCATGGGCCACTCGATGTCCGATCCCGGCAACTATCGCACGCGCGCGGAGATCGAGAAGTATCAGGAACGCGATCCGATCAAGCTCTTTTCCGCGAGCTTAATCGAAGAGAAAGTGATCGATGAGGCAGGTCTCAAGGAGATCGACAAAAAGATACACGAGGAAGTGGAAGACGCGTTCCGCTTCGCCGACGAGAGTCCTTTGCCGGATCCAGCGGAACTCTACACAGAGGTCTACGCCAATCCGATCGATCCATCCCGGAACAAAAATCAATAGCATCCATGTCGACTATCACCATACGCGAAGCGCTTAATCAGGCGATCCGGGAAGAGTTAACCCGCGACGACAAAGTTTTCATCATGGGCGAGGAAGTGGCTGCCTACGATGGCGCCTACAAAGTCACCAAGGGTCTGCTGCACGAGTTTGGACCACGGCGAGTGATCGATACTCCGATTACGGAGCTTGGTTTTGCCGGACTCGGCGTCGGTGCGGCGATGGTTGGTCTACGGCCGATCGTCGAGTTCATGACCTTTAACTTTTCGATCCTGGCCACGGACCAAATCATCAATTCTGCGGCGAAGATGCTTTACATGTCGGGTGGTCAATTCAAGATCCCGATCGTGTTTCGCGGGCCGGGCGGTTCGGCGTTTCAGGTTTCTTCGCAACACTCGCAAGCGATCGAATCGTGGTACGCGTACTTTCCCGGAATCAAAGTCGTGATGCCTTCGACGCCTGCGGACGCCAAGGGACTCTTGAAGTCTGCGATTCGTGATGACGATCCAGTCGTGTTCATCGAACAGGAACGAATGTACGGTAACAAGGGCGAAGTTCCTGATGATCCCGACTTCACGATTCCGCTCGGAGTCGCCGACGTAAAACGTGAAGGAAAGGATGTGACGATTGTCGCGCGCTCGTTGATGGTGCCGGTGGCGTTGAAAGCCGCGGAGCAACTCGAGCAGCAAGGTGTTTCGTGTGAAGTGATCGACCCGCGCACGATTCGCCCCTTGGACATCGACACGATTGTTGAATCAGTAAAGAAGACCAATCGCGTGGTCGTGGCTGAAGAGTCACATCCGATCTGCGGTGTGGGCGCCGAGATCAGTATGCAGATCATGGAGCGGGCTTTCGATTTTCTCGACGCTCCGATCAAGCGTGTGTCGGGCGCTGACGTGCCGATGCCTTACGCGAAGAACCTCGAGAGTCTTGCAATACCTGACGTAAACAAGATCGTAGCAGCAGTGCGCGAAGTCGCGTATCTCGATTAGCAACTCCGTTCTGAGTTTTGAGTTCAACCTTTAGGTTGCAGCGCGAAGACAAGCTAAAGCTTGAACTCAAAACTCTGACTCAGAACGCGGACCAGTAACTTTTAAGGAACGCCCGGATGGCAACAAAGGTAATCATGCCGAAGCTCTCCCCGACTATGGAGGAGGGACAGATCGCG
>DATNJO010000211.1:0-2612 GCA_035603895.1 Pyrinomonadaceae bacterium | reverse complement strand
GGCGTCGGCCGCGCGCACCACTTTCATTCGAAAAACATGGACCCGGACGAGTCGCGGCACATTCGCGATGACCCGGACAACCAGGATATCTCATGGCCTAACTATCACTCGGGAGCGAACGGCAACTATCAAAAGATCACGGTAGTTGAGCCGGCGCATGAGTTGTTACGAAGCACTGAGAATGCATCCGGCGTGATCGAGTATTTTCCGGCGCATCCACATGAGGGCAGCGTCGGGGTGCCTGATGGCGCAGGGAACGCGCGCGTGGTGGCGACGGGATTGAGCCAGGCGACTGGTCACCATTTCAATCTGGTTGTCGCGCTCGATCGTGGGGCTGACGATCGTGGGAACCGTTGCGGCCGGGCAGTCGCGGAGTCAAGCTTTCATCATTTGGTTGATTACAACTGGGACATCGCGAAAGGATGTCCCACCTTTCTTCTCGAACCGCCGGGCGATGAGATCAGACGCGATCCGTCGCGGATGCGCGACATCAAGACTTACGTCGCTAATCTCGCTTCGTGGCTCGCGCCTTCGTTGTAGTTGGATTCGGAGCGCGATCCGAAAAGTCCTCTTTTGTTGGACGAACTTTTCCCGCAAAGGCGCTAAGACGCAAAGCGCTGCCGCGTTTCTAAAGGATTTCTTTGCGCCTTAGCGCCTTTGCGGGAGAAGACCTCTTGCGCTGGCATATTCTTCGGGCAAAGCTGGTTATTTCTTTGCTCGCGCGATAACGCCTGAATCAACCGTTTCGCCGGTTCGCGAGATCACCTGGAAGTGCATCTGATCGCCTGCGACTTCCAGCAGCATGAACGACAGATCGCCATCGTAAGCTTTGTCGGTTAGTGGCGATCCTTTTTTCACGTCGCCCTTGCGCAGTTTTCCGCCTGACCCGGAGATGAAGTAGTAAATACCTTTCTGCGGTTTGATTCGCTCGTAGAAATGTTCGTGTCCGGCAAAGACAACGTTGACGCTGTTCTGCAAAAAGATCGGCTCGACGACCTCGCGCAGTTTGGTGTCCGAGCCGTGCGCGCCGCCGGATGAGTACGGCGGATGATGAAAGTAAGCAACCTTCCAGTCAGACGTGTCAGTCGCGAGCTTATCGTTGAGCCAGTCGATCTGTTTCTTGTCCATATAGTTGCTGTTTAGCGAGTAGAAGCTGACGTTTCCTTTCGTGAAGCGGTAATATTCCTGGCCATCCATGTTGAAGAACTCGTAGAAGCGCTGGTTCGAATCGTCGTGATTCCCCAGCGCAGCGTAGAACTTCACTTTCTGGTCCAACAACGGGCGATAGACGTCTTCAAACTTCGTCTTGTAATCGACAGTCTTCTCGCTGCCGTACATGTTGTCGCCCATCATCAACACAAACTCAAATGGGAACGCCTGTCGGTAGCGCATCATCACTTGGGCCAGTTCGTGTTGCTGGTCCGTGCCCGTACCGGTGTCGCCGATAACCACGAAGCGAACGGAGTTGTCCTTGTTTGGCAGCGTGAGTTTGACCGCCGCGTTAGGCGCTGTGTTTCCGTGGTTCGCAGCAGGCTTTTGCGCGTTGGCGATCGGGAGAGTTAAGAGAAACGTTAGAACGAGTGATGTGATGATGCGTTTCATGATTACCTTCCCAATGCTCGTTTAAGGAATTGCGTTACCCATGTAGTCGATGATCAATCCATTCTCGCGATCGACGAGCAGCATGTTGCGGCCGACGAAGCGATAGCGAATCTGTTTGGGCAGTTGCGGGAGTTTCAGCAGGAGCGTCGGCGCCATTTCCAACTGCTCTTTCACTTCCGGATACGGATAGTTGATTCGCAGCGGTACTGATTTGACTTCTGCATCCACCAGCACTGCTTTGCGCAGGTCTACACGATCCTTACCTTTAAATTCTTCTTTGATAATGGTGCGGATCATTGTCGCTGCGTCTGGTGTGAAGATGTCGCCGTGCTTTGCACCGGCGCGTGCCGCGCGCACTGATTCCTGAAGTTGTTTTTTGTGCGTTTCGATCTCTTCCGGTTTCGATTCCGTCGAGAGCTTCGGCATTTTTGCTTCGATGTTCTCGCGGAGCTTGACGTAATCTTTGACGCGCTTTTCAAACGCCTCGGCAAGTTGTTTGTTTTGGTCCTGCGCCATGACACTCAACGACATCGTGCCGGCGAACAGGAAGACCATAAATATTCTGCTTGCTGTTTTCACGTGTGATGTGAAAGCAAGGAGAATACCGCCGTAAATTGAGGTTCTGAGCTATGTAGAAAAGAAGTGATGAAATGTTCTCAGTCATTCGCGTACTATGACCATACGCACGATGGTCTCTAAAACGGATCCCCGCACTGAATATCTTCGCCGCATCGATGAGCGCCGCGCAAATTCAACGCGGCTCATGCAGCGCTTTCGCAAGATCGGTTTCATTCGGTTGGCTGCGCTAGCCGTTGGATTGGTCCTGCTGTGGTTCGTCGTCTTCGCTGGTTTGTCAGCATGGTGGCTGGTGTTTCCGGCAGTTGTGTTTGTGGCGCTTGGTCGAGTGCAAGCTCGAATCACTGAAGCACGACTGCGTTGCGAACGCGCGGCTCGTCTTTACGAACAGGGACTCGCTCGACTCGACGATCGTTGGGCCGGAACCGGAACGA
>DATNJO010000210.1:0-3089 GCA_035603895.1 Pyrinomonadaceae bacterium | reverse complement strand
TTATGGGTGTGAGTGGTAAGCGTCATCCGCTCGCCACGTATATCGAATACGGTGTGCCGGTCGCGCTGGCGACCGACGACGAAGGAGTTGCACGCTCTGATATCACGATGGAGTTCATGCGTGGGGCCGAGGATCAACAGTTAAGCTACGTGCAACTCAAAACCATGGCGCGCACCAGTCTCCAGTACGCGTTCATCTCCGGCGCAAGTCTGTGGCTCGACGCTAAAAAATTCACCAGAGTGCCTCAATGCGCCAACGACAATCCTGCAAAACCCGTGTCGCCAAGCTGCCAACAGTTTCTGGACAGTAGCGAGAAGGCCGAGCTTCAGTGGGGGTTGGAGAAGGAGTTGAGTTCGTTCGAGAGTCGTTATTGATCGGGCATGGCTTTCAGAACGTTTCTCGCGTCGATTTATTGAACGCTGAAGTCAAGCCCTGATCTTCCCAGACTCCTGAGACGTGAACAACAGTAGCCCACGGTAGAGATGTCCTGATCTGAACGCCGAAGGCGTTTACCAATTTGAGCCCAGGGGTGGCGGTTTCCCTGGGACTAAACGGATACTTTTGGTACCAATGCTGAAAGCATTGGCAAGTGGCCCCTTCCCTCGCGAACGCCTTCAGCGTTGTAGTCTTGTTCATCTGTTCACCCAGGGTTGCGGCAACCCTGGGCTGAAATTAGTCAACGCCTTCGGCGTTCATTTAGGACACTCCTGTAGCACACATAATTTGGGACACTCTCGTAGCACACATAATTTAGGATACTCTCGTAGCACATATAATTTAGGACACTCGCGGAGCACATATAATTATTGACAGGCTATCGTACCGTTCATATAGTCCGCTCCAAATTGGTTGTCGACAGGAGCGAACGTGCGGCTAATCGAACAGTTTCTGCAAGACATCCGGTACGGCAGGAGACTGCTGGCAAAGAATCCCGGCATAACCCTTATCGCAATCGTCACGCTGGCTCTCGGCATTGGCGCCAACACAGCGATCTTTAGCGTCGTCAACGCCTTTCTCCTGCGCCCGCTGCCTTACGGCAACCCCGACCGCCTCGTGATGGTGGATTCACAGCAGCGTGGTCAATCGGTAGGCGTATCGTTTGTCGACTACGAAGACTGGCGCCGGCAAAATACTGTCTTTGAAGATGTGGCGTTCTTTAATCTTCGTTGGCACGCAAACCTCGAGTTTGGCAACGAAACGGAAACACTCAACCTAACGTTCGGCACTACAAATCTATTTTCAACGCTCCAGGTGTCGCCGATGCTCGGCCACGCCCCAACAGCGACAGAGACTGACACCGTTCTCTTAAGTCAGGGTTTGTGGCAACGACGATTCGCGAGCGATCCAAACATCGTGGGCCGTCAACTTCGCATTGACGGCCAGAGCCTCACTGTAATCGGTGTGATGCCGCCCGACTTTCGCTTTCCTTTTCAAAGCGACTTATGGTGGCTGAACGAGCGTTACTTCAATCGTCAGAACCGCGGCATGCGCATCGATCAGACAATTGCGCGTCTCAAGCCCGGTGTCTCGACCGAACAGGCGCACGCGGAAATGCGTGAGATCGCGGCTCGCCTCGCGCAAACCTATCCCGATACCAATGCCGAAGTCACCGCGACGGTGATCCCGGTGCGAGATTTCTGGTTCGGCAAATTACGCCGATCGTTCTGGTTACTACTCGGCGCGTGTGGATTTGTATTGTTGATTGCCTGCGCGAACGTGGCGAACTTGCTGATGACGCAAGCGACTGTGCGCGAGCGTGAGTTGGCACTGCGCGCGGCGCTGGGAGCGAGTCACGGACGCTTGATCCGCCAGTCAGTCTCGGAAGCTTTGCTGCTGGTTTCGATCGGCTGCGCCGGCGGCATCCTGCTCGGTGCGTGGGGTCTGCGGATGCTGGTTGCACTGCTGCCCGAAGAACTCCTGCCGTTCTTTGTGAAGATCCAACTCGATACACGCGCGCTGATCTTCACGTTGTTGATCTCAGCGTTGACCGCCGTCTTCGTCGGCGTGATACCAGCGTTGCGAACGGCGTCAGTAGATCTGGACCAGTCACTTAAAGAAGGCGGCAAGTCCGGCACCAGCGCAGGCACGAGACGTATACGAGGTTTGTTGGTAGTAACAGAAATTGCGCTCGCGGTCGTGTTACTCGCAGGCGCCGGTCTCATGCTGCGTTCGTTTACGCGATTGCAAAATACGTCGCCTGGTTTCAGCGCGGACGGCGTACTGCATCTGGAAATTAATCCCACCTATCGACGCCAGGAAGATTACCGCGTCGAGTTTATGTCGCCGCATTACCAAAAGTTGCTGCAAGAGATCGCAACGGTGCCGGGTGTGGTCGCGGTCGCAGCCAACAATGATCTGCCCTTCGTGGGTCAGAAGCCGTGGTATCGAGGTGAGTTTGCGATCGAAGGCCAGTCAGCCGATGACAGCAAACAGAATCCGCTGGTTAATTATCAGGCTGTTTCGCCAGACTATTTTCAGGTGATGCAGATTCCACTACTTCGTGGCCGCGTTTTCACTGACCGCGACAATGTGCGGCCCGGCGGTCAACGCGACGTGGCCATCATCAATCGGCGGTTAGCGGAACGTATGTGGCCCAACGCCGAAGCGTTAGGTAAACGAATCAACTGCGACGAAGATGGCTCCGGCTGTGCCGAAATCGTCGGTATTGTCGGTGACGTTAAGCACAACAGTCTGGTCGAGGAAGCCGGTTACGACGTGTACTCCTCGTCCTTTCAGAGTTACGCCAAACAAACTCATTTTGTCGCCCGCACGCACGGCGATCCGATGGCGGTCGCAAACGAAATCCAACGAGCGGTCTGGCGCGTCGCGCCGGATACGGGAATTTTCAACGTGATGCCGGTGACCAGGTTGTCAGCGAACACAGTTTGGCAATCACGAGTTTGGGGATTGTTGTTTGGCATCTTCTCGGCGATCGCGCTGGTGCTCGCGGCCGCGGGCATTTATGGAGTGATGGCTTATTTCGTAACGCAACGCACGCGCGAGATCGGTGTGCGAATCGCGTTGGGCGCGCAGTGGTCTGACGTGCTGAAGCTGATCTTGAGCAGTGGAATGTGGCTCGTCACGATTGG
>DATNJO010000209.1:0-4568 GCA_035603895.1 Pyrinomonadaceae bacterium | reverse complement strand
TTACGGTGGCCCCGGTGGTAAAAACGTCGTCTACCAGGAGGACGCTTTCGCCTTCGACCAGCTTCGGGTAACGAACCTCGAAGGCTCCCGCAACCGTGTCGCGCCGGCCTTTCGGGTCGAGTCCGGCGCGGTACTTTTCCGAAGCACGTGGACGCAATAGAGTTGCTTCGTCGAGGGGGAGTTGCAGTTGTTTGCTTAAGGCATCCGCAATTACGGAGGCTTGGTTGAAGCCACGCTCGCGACGACGGTTTTCGTGTAACGGCACCGGGATGATTCGTGTCGCCTTGTTCAACGGTTCGCGTTGCGCAACGCCACGGAGGAGATTAATGAGATGCGGCGCTACGTGCGGTTGGCGCTTCAATGAAAGCACGGATTGGCGCAAAGCGTGCTCGTACACGCCCGCTGCGCGCGCTGCGGTAAACGATTGCGAGTCGCAACGACGGCAACGGATCTCTTCTCTTAGTTCTGGAGGCAGGTCGATGCCCAGCGACAGGGCGCCACATTTCCAACAGATCGTTTCCGCTCCGGTAAAAACTCGCGTCTTCTCCCAACACGCCGCACACGCAACTCCCAACCTTCGCTGCTCCACACTCCCGCCACACACGAGACACGTCTGCGGATAAGCAACTGTGAGCAGTGCATCGTAGAAACGCGTGAGGAGCATAGCGAAAACAAAAGCGGCCTCCTCGATTCGAGGAGGCCGCGATTATCTCATAACGCGTCTAATCTGCTTCGCCGGCTATTCTTCGTCGTCGCCGAGGAGCCCGCGCTCTTGCAGATCCTGGCAGCGAACACAGAGTCGCGCCCACGGCACTGCTTCGAGGCGTTTCTCCGAAAGCGCTTCGCTGCAGTGAATGCACTTTCCATAACCCGAGGTCTCGATCCTTTCAAGCGCTTCATCGATCAGATTCAGCATTTGGCGATCGTTGTCGGACATCGACACCAACAATTCTTTGGTATAGGCATTCGCGGCCATGTCGGCCGGATCCTGTGTCGCCTCAGCATCGCGTTCGCGACTGTAAAGCTCGGCGGCCTGCACCTGGCCGACGAGTCCTTCGCGACGGTCCAACAATTTGTCGCGGAATATTTTAGTGCGTCTCTTATCCATTAAGTATTAATCCTCCACCCTACTTGATAATGCCGGAATTGCCGATTTTCATTTCTGATATGGCAAACCGTGAACGATCGTGAACGCTCGATACAACTGTTCCAACAGGAGCACCCGCGCCATCTCGTGCGTCAACGTCAACCGCGAAAGCGACCAGCGTTTGTCTGCCCGCGTCATCAGTTCCGGCGCGAGGCCGTTTGGTCCGCCGATGACGAACGCAACCTCCTTGACGCCACCGCCTTCCCAGCTCCTGACTTGCGCCGCCAGTTCCTGCGACGTCCATTGCGCGCCTTCCGGATCCAGCAGAACCGTCAGGGACGCGGGACGAAGCGCGTCTGAGATGCGCTTAGTCTCCTTATCGATGCCCGTTTTATCCGTACGCCCTGGCTCTTTGATTTCCGTGACTTCACAACGAACAAAGTGCGAAAGTCGTTCGGCGTAATCTTCAATGAGCGCGCGCAGCCTGGCGTCTCGCGTCTTACCTGTCCAAATGATCCGAAACTTCATGACCTGAGGTCATAACGCGCGATCTTCTCGTAAAGATTTTTACGGCTGATGCCGAGGATTCGCGCACACTCGGTCTTATTCCCGTTTGTCCGCGCGAGAACCTCGGCGATGTACGACGCTTCGAGTTCAGCCAAACTCGGCGGCTTCTCTTTTTGACGCCGCGCACTCACTGCGGCGTTAAGCCCCGGCGGCAGATCGTGTTCTTCGAGCCGCTTTCCGTTAGCGACGATCACTGCACGCTCGATAATGTTCGCAAGCTCACGCGCGTTGCCCGGATAGTCATACGACTGAAGCATCGCCAGCACCGGCGCCGAAACACGTTCGACGTTGCGCCCGTGCTTGGCCGAGTAGTGCTTTAGAAAGTGCTGAATAAGTTTTGAAAGATCGTCTTTCCGTTCGCGCAACGGCGGCACGCGAATGTGAATCACGTCCAACCGGTAAAACAGGTCCTCGCGAAAGCGTCCCGTCTTAACTGCCGCGGCCAGATCGACGTTGGTCAACGCGATCAAGCGCACGTCGAGTTTGATCGTCTTGCGACCGCCTAGCCTTTCGAACTCGCGCGTCTCGATCACGCGCAACAACTTCGCCTGCGCATCGGTCGATAGGTGCGCAATCTCGTCGAGCACGACCGTTCCCTTCTGCGCTGCTTCAAGCCGTCCGGGTTTGGCATCACTTGCCCCGGTGAACGCACCGCGTTCGTAACCAAAAAGCTCTGCTTCCAGCAGTTCGCCCGGCAAAGTCGCGCAATCGATCTTCACGTGCGGTTGCGCCGCGCGCGGTGATTTCCAGTGAATGTAAGCGGCCAGCAGATCCTTGCCTGCGCCGGACTCACCAGTGATCAGCACGTTCGTGGCCGTTGAACTGACGCGCTCCGCGAGACCCACCGCCTCGCGCATTCCGGGAGAGCGCGCAAACAGTTCGATCACGATTCTTTTCTCAAAGAACTGGGCCCTTCGCCGGTCAACTCCGCCGGCAATTCAACTCGTTTCGACTCGCGCCACAAACGCTCGAGGTCGTAAAACCTGCGCGCCTTCTGCTCGAATACATGGACCACGAAATCGCCGTAGTCCAACAGAATCCACTCCGCGGTTTTGTAACCTTCAACTCGCACAGCGGGCTCGCCGGTCTTCTTCAGCGTTTCGTAAACCGCATCAGAGATCGCTTGCACTTGCCGCTCGTTCGCGCCACTAAAGATCACGAAGTAATCGGTAAAGCTCGCAATCTCGCGCAGGTCCAACACGACCGGCTCGATCGCTTTCTTCTCGCTGGCCGCATGCAGCGCCGTCAAAACGCGCTCGTCGAGTTTCTCAGCACTTGGTTCGGCATGAGGTTGAGCCGACGCACGAGCAGCCGGTTGAGGATGCAGTGACTGTTCTTTAACTGTTGAGTTTTGCTTCATTCGTATTTCGATAAATCCCGTACTTCTTGATGTAATTAGCCACGGACTGGGGGACCAACTGGTCCAACTCGTCGTAGCGTCCTTCACTTGCCACCCGGCGAATGTGCGTCGCCGAGATGTCCTTCATCACCGCATCAGTGAAGAAGATTCGATCGCCGAGACCTTCGGGCGCCGGCGCAACCGGATAACCCGGCCGCGTGACGACGATGTGATTCGTCATTTTCAAGAGCCGTTTCCATTCGCGCCAGGTGGTGATCTCGGACCACGAGTCAGCCCCCATGATGAAAAACAACTCCGTGTCGTCGCCCAGCTTTCGCTGAAACTCGGCCACCGTATCGACTGTGTAACGCCGATCCGGCGCGTCGAGTTCGAACGTCGAGATCACCAATCCCGGATCGTCCTGCGTGGCCAACGCGAGCATCGCATAGCGATGTATCGGCTCCGTTACAGGCCGGCCGACTTTGTGCGGCGCGAGCTGAGCCGGAATAAAAACGACTTTCTCAATCTCAAATAACTCTAAAACCCTGCGTGCAACTTCCAAGTGGCCTGGATGAACAGGATCGAACGTTCCGCCATACAAGGCTATGCGTGTGCGCCCGGGCATCTCTACAAAGCCAGCTCAACCGTGTCCGGTTGTTTATTGGCCGCCGCGATCTCATCGAGCTTCGCGGCCACCGCGTTCACTAGTTCGCGAACGCCTTCACCAGTCGCAGACGAAATCGCAAAGAACGGTTTGCCGTCGGCCTCGGCCTGCGCTTTCAAAGTCTCAAGACGTTCCGGTTCATCGAGCGCATCGATCTTCGTCGCCACAACGAACTGCGGCCGCGTCGCAAGATCAGGGTTGTAAGACTCGAGCTCACGATCGACCGTTTGGTAATCCGCCACAGTCTCTCTACCTGGCACAGAGGCTGAAAGTGAAGAAACGTCGACAAGATGCAACAACAACTTCGTCCGCTCTATGTGCCGCAGAAACCGATCGCCTAAACCCGCGCCGGCGTGCGCGCCTTCAATCAAACCGGGAATATCCGCAATCACGAATGTCCGAAAGTCTCCCAGATCGACGACGCCGAGGTGCGGCTCCAACGTCGTGAACGGATAATCAGCAATCTTGGGTTTCGCCGCGGAAACAGTCGAGATAAACGTCGACTTACCAGCGTTCGGAAAACCCACGAGCCCAACATCCGCAAGCAACTTCAACTCGAGTTGCAACTCGCGCTCTTCACCTTTGCTGCCACTCTGGTGATAACGCGGCGCGCGATTGGTCGACGTCGCGAAATGCGCATTGCCAAAACCACCACGTCCGCCGCGCGCTGCCATCCAACGATCGCCGTCGCAATTGAGGTCATGTAACAAGTCGCCGGTTTCGGCATCAAAGATCTGCGTTCCTACCGGAACTCTAACGATCGAATCCGCGCCCTCGCGCCCCGATCGATTCGAGCCCTCGCCATGTAGACCACGATCGGCAATGTGTCGCGGGTTGTAACGCAGATGCAGCAGCGTGTTCAGCGAAGCATCCGCGACGAGGACCACATCACCACCCCGGCCACCATCACC
>DATNJO010000208.1:0-11446 GCA_035603895.1 Pyrinomonadaceae bacterium | reverse complement strand
GCTCCTCACCGCAGCAGACGGCTACGGCCGCTGGCGTCCGTTGGGCCTGCGCGGCGATCACTTCTTGCACGCAGCCCAGCCCATAATCGACCGCCGTCTCATTCCAGCCGGCCAACTGGCGCCGCTCTGTACGGCTCAGTAGTGGTAGCGCGCGGACCTGTTGCGCGGACCCCGCGCACACGCTGCCCAGCAACTCTTGCAGATGGCCCATCATCCGCTTGATGGTCTGCTCGTCAAACAGATCCGTGTTGTATTCCACGCGGCCCCAAATGCCGTGGTCTGAATTCGCCAACGTAAGGGCCAAATCAAACTTCGAGTGACCGCTATCCAGATCGATCGAACTAAACTCGAGCTCGGGCAACGCCCACGGAGCCAGGCGAATGTTTTGCAATGCAAAGACGGTCTGAAACAACGGCGAATGGTTGAGATTTCGCTCCGGCATGAGCTCCTCGACCACTCTTTCAAACGGCACGTCCTGGTGAGAAAAAGCCGCGAGCGATACTTCTCGAACTTGCTTGAGAAAGTCGGTGAACGTCGGATTACTCGAAAGATCCGTGCGAATGGCCACGGTGTTGACGAAAAACCCGATGAGCTTTTCCACGTCCGTGCTGTTGCGATTGGCTACAGGCGAGCCAACCACAATGTCTGTCTGACCGCTGTAGCGATGCAGCAACACCTTGAAGCCTGCCAGCAAAGTCATGAAGAGCGTGACACCCTGTTGCCGGCTGAACTCCACTAACGCCTCGCTCAACTCTTTGCCGAGGTGCACCACGGTCCTTGTGCCGTAGTAAGACTGAACCGGCGGGCGAACACGATCCGTGGGAAGTTCCAGCAGTGCGGGTGCACCGGCAAGGTTTTTCTTCCAATACGCGAGCTGTCGCTCGAGCACTTCTCCCTGCAAGCGTTCGCTCTGCCAGATTGAATAATCTGCGTATTGGATCGGCAGTTCGGGGAGCGGCGAATCCTGACCGGCCGAAAAAGCCTTGTAGAGCTGAACGATCTCTTTCAAAAACACAGACAAGGACCAGGCATCGGTGACGATGTGGTGGATAGTAAACAGAAACACGTGATCTTCTTCGGCTAATCGGACCAACTGTGCGCGCCAGAGCGGTGCCTTTGAGAGATCGAACGGTTGGTGGGCGTCCTGATTTCCGAGTTTGCGTGCTGCTTGCTCGCGCTCATCCTCCGGCAGGTGAGTGACGTCGACGAGCGGTAAAGTGAATTGAGAAAACGGTGCGACGATTTGTACTGGCGCTTCAGCAGTAGCTGAGAATCTTGTGCGCAGCGATTCGTGACGCCGCACAATCTCATTGAGCACGCGTTCGAAAACCTTGACGTCCAACTTACCGCGGAAACGCATCGGCTGCGGGATGTTGTAGGCGGGATTACCAGGTTGCAACTTATCCAGAATCCACAGGCGTCGTTGTGCGAAAGATTGCGGCGTGACGTTGGTTCGCTGCGGGCGCGCAGAAATGTTTGCGTCAGAATTCACGGGCGCAGTTTCTTTGCGTTTCAGGCGCTGTCTTAACTCCTGGAGCTGTGCCGGAGAAAGCTGTGCAATACGCTGTGAGAAGTCGTTCATCGGAGTTTGTGGCTCACTGCTCGAGAAACTTTCCTACGCCCCGCGTCGATGTGCCGTGTGCCGTTTTGCGATTCAAGCCGGGAGAGTCAGGCTAGATAGCGGAGGCTTTGCTTAGTTTGGGTGCCCGGAGAGATATGTCGTGTAGACCGTCCAGACGTTCGAAAGAAACGCGTAGCCCCTGCTGTCTGGTCCACTCGTCGTTGTAGATTGTGGAAGAGTAATTCTCGCCCCGGTCGGCGCAGAGACACGCCACTCGCTGCACTGTCGGATGGCTCCGCAAGTATTTCACACAAGCGGCGAGCACTGCGCCGGCTGAGCCCCCCACGCTAATTCCCGTCATTTCCAATAGCAATCGACAACAGGCAAACGCCTCTTCGTCTCCAATCAACATGTGCTCGTCGTAAGAGTCGCTGGTGATGAAGTTTGACTGTTGCGCTGAACCGATACCGGTGAGCCGGCGTGGACCAGGCTGCCCCCCAAACACCACTGAGCCTCTTGCATCAACGCCAATCATCCGCGTCGCAGGACTCTTCTCTCGAAAGAAGCGTCCCATTCCTGCGAGTGTGCCGCCCGTGGAAACAGCCACAAAAACTGCATCAACTCTTCCATTCATTTGTCGGAAAAGCTCCGGTGCGGTAGATGAATAATGGACTTGCGGATTTGCTGCGTTGGAATATTGATTTGTCCAAATATAGCGGTCTGACTTGCGACACAACTCCTGAACACGCGCCAGCCGTGCCAGAAGATATCCGCCACTCGCGTCAGCTTCATGGACCTGTTCTATATCAGCACCCAGCGCCTGCATTCGCATGATGTTTTCGCGCGAGGCCTTTGGATCGACAACACTCAAAAACTGGTAACCACGTGCACGGCAGATAAGAGCCAGCGCTACCCCGAGATTTCCTGAAGTTGACTCGATAATTACCGACTCTTTCTTTATCAGCCTTTGCGTTTCCACGTGTTCGATCAGCGCAATTGCAGTTCTGTCTTTCACCGATCCCGCCGGGTTTTCACCCTCGAGTTTCAAATGCGCCTTCCTCGCAATGCCGTCGATGTTCAGATAGATCGACTTGAGCGACGTGTTACCAATCCAGTTAATACTTCTGGAAAGAGCACTCGGCGTCATCCTCAGGATGGCTTCATTCTCCACCATTGCGGACTCCTTTTTTCAATCGCTAAGACACAAACGCACAAAATGAATTCGTGTCTTCGTGTGTTAGTGATTAGTGTTTTTACTGAGGACGTTCTACGCCTGAGGCTGGCTGCTGCTGCGTTCGACTGCCAGCAGGATTTCGGAGAGCACACTGCTGTCAGTGCTCTCGGCAAGTTGTTGCACGACCAGCAAAGCAACACTGGAGATCGTCGGAGATTCAAAAAATCGGGCTAACGGTGGTTCGACATCAAACGTCTCTCGCAATCGGCTCATGAGTTGAAGTGCCGCCAGCGAGTCGCCTCCCAGTTCGAGAAAGTCATCGTTGATTCCGATGTTCTCTATTCCCAGCACTCGCTGCCAGATTTCGGCAATAGTTTCTTCCATTTCATTGCGTGGCGCCTCATACGAATTGCCCAGCGCGGGCCGCGCATGGGACGACGGCACCGGTCTTGCTGCCGCGAGCGTTTCCGCAGCCGTCACGGCTTTGACACCCTGGTAATGCCGCCAGAGCGCCGGGAAATCACGAGTCGAAACTATGATCTGAGGCAACGTGCATGAAGCGAGAACACGTTCCAACACTTCAATTCCCTCACTCGAGCGTAAGCCGTGCCCGGCATCTTGCTCGGCTGCGTCTGCAGGCAATTCCGAGTTGAACTGCTCCGAAGCTCGCCTCATCGTGAACTGCGTTACTTCGATCAGCTCATTGCCGTTCTCATCGGTAATCAACACCTCGAATGCGAGTTGTTTCTTCGACGGATCGTCGCCGGGTTTGAGTTTCGCGTAGCTGCACAGTCTTCTCGGCAATGGTGCCTTGACCTTCAACTGGTGATAGTTGAAAGGCAAGTACGTTCCCTGGTCGAGGTACTGCACTGACAGAAAACTCATCGGAAAATCGAGCAGGGCGGGATGCCATGGCAACGAGTCAAGGTCGGCTGCGTACTCTTCGGGCAGTTCGAAAACAGCTAATCCCTCGTCTGCGCCGAAATAGGCTTGCCTCATCGTTTGCCAACGTGGTCCATAGTTACGCTGCTGCGTTACAGGTCTACGCAGTGTCGCTATGTCCCTTTCGACACATCTCTCTTTAATAGCCTGAAGGTCGATTGTTCTCCTCGAAGAGTCAGACAGGTAATTCATCGTGCCGCCGGCATGTCGCACCCACTGCGGCTCCGAGCCATTTTGAGCAGCGGGTTTACTGGTAATGTCGAAAGCGAACGTGTCTTCATGCTGCCTGATCGTCACTCGGACATTTCTCGCTTCGTGGTCGTTTACAACCAGCGGAGATATGAACGTGATTTCACGGATTTCAACCGGCTTGTTTTCGAAACGGAACTGTGCCAGCGCGGCTCGCGCCATCTCCAGGTAAGCTGTTCCGGGCAATACGCCTTTGCCACGAACTCTATGCTCCTGGAGAATCCAGTGTGTCTTCACGCTGAGGAGAGTCTCAAAGGTCTGTTCGGTATCGCCGCCCTGTATGCAGTGTCCAATTAATGGGTGACCAATGGGCTGATGATTTCCCGCGAACCCATTCTGCGCGAGCCGGCGCGACTGCGGAGTGTTCACCGCCATGCCGGCTTCGAGCCACTTGTCCCAGTTGATTGAAAAGACCTTCGCCTCTCGGCCGCGATACTGCGCATAAGCATCGAGAAAACAATTGGCGGCGCAATAATCAACACCGCCAACTCCACCCAGTATTGAAGCGATCGAGGAACAGAGCACCATGAAGTCAAGTGGCGTGTCTTTGAACAGGCGGTCTAGAACGAGCGTGCCCTTCGTCTTCGGCGCCAGCACCTGGTCCATCATTTCGCGCGTTCGGCGTTGAATTATCCCGTCCCCCGGTAAGCCGGCAGCATGGATCACGCCATTAATGTTTCCAAACCGCTGGTTTGCCCATTCAACCACTCTCCGCATTTGCGCTTCGTCAGCCACATCTGCCTGACATACCAAAATCTCGGCTCCCGCTTTTTCCAATGCCAATAATTTTTCGATTTTGCCGCTATTGGTATCATCCGCCGCGTGAGTGGCCAGCCACGACTCCCACGATTCGCGATCGGGAAACTCGGAACGGCCAGTCAGCACTAACTTCGCCTGCATCGACTGGCCCAAATGCTCCGCCAGGGCCAAACCAATGCCACCGAGTCCACCAGTGATGAGATAAACGCCTTTCGACTTGAATGGGACCAGAGCGGGTTTGAGCTCCACCGGCTCGAACGATTGAATCCATCGATGTTCGCCACGATAACCTACCAATGGATCAGCCGTGTCATAGCTAAATTCCGCCACTAACTGATCGACAAGCTCGTCCGAAACGCATTCGCCCGTGTGTAACCGCACATCGATGCTGCGGCAACTAAGCCTCGGAATTTCCTGTGAGATCACCTTGCAGGCGCCGAGCAGCGTGGCATGCTCCGGTCGCAGCTTCTCGTCACCGGTGATGGCGTGTAGATTGGTTGAGACTACATCGATCCGGATCTCATTCTCCGGCACGTGAAGAGCAAGTGCCTGGGCCAAATGAAGCAGACTGTAGAAACCTATTCGCTGATAAAGCTCCAGCAGGTCAAATCCTAAAGACTCATCGGTATCGGTCCCGGCGGTCCACAGGTGTACGACTTTGTGCGGCGTTTGATTCGTTCGCTTCATCCCGAGCAACAGCTTGTCATAGTGATCCTGCTCACGTGGATCGATAACGTATAGATCATTGCCCGTCGCAATGAATTCCGATCCGGCGACGACGCTTACCACGTGCTGATCGCTCTTCTTCAGCCGCGCAACTAGATGGGAACCCAGTCCGTTTTGATCGACGAAAACCAGCCAGGTCAATTGTTGTTTTGGATCGACTTCCAGCTTCGGCGGCATCGATCGTTTCCAGGAGGGAATGTAAAACCATTCGTTGAGGTTAGTCTTTTTTAAAGGCGCTGGTACTGCGACGGCTGCGGTTGTTGTTGGCGGTTCGAGCCAGAAACGTTCACGCTGGAAAGGATAGCCTGGCAACCAAACACGCCGTGGTTTCCGCGGCGTTACTGCTGCCTGCCTGCTGCCCCACTCACGCAACGCTTCCCAATCGGGCGTGCTGCCGGCAGTCCATAGTTGGGCCACACTTCGCAGCACTCGCGCCAATTCATCGCCTTCACCATCACTGAGTGTGGTTAGCACCTTATCCGTTACGCGCTGAACCTGGTGCTCGTTCTCACTCTTACTTGCCAGAAACTTTAATTGCTGTCGCACCAATCTACTTAATGCGTTGCCGGGTCCAACTTCCAGCCACAGCCAATTCCCTTCGCGTGCGATCTCCGTCACGTCCGCTCTAAATTTCACCGGCTCGCGCATGTGTCGCACCCAGTAGTCAGCCTGCTGCACTTCAGCGGCCGTGACCCAGGACCCGGTCGTGTTTGAAACATAACGCACTTGCAGATTTGGGTTGCGCAGTGTTTTTTCTACAACAGCTCGATACTGTTCGAGCACCGGTTCAACCAACACAGTATGGAAGGCGTGCGATGTTTGTAACCGCTGTGTCCGCACCTTTTTGTCATTCAGGTACTGCTCCAATTCCTCAATCGCTTCCGCACTGCCACCGACGACGTTTCTTTGCGGTCCATTGAACGACGTAACCGAGAGCCGTTCGTTTGATCCGTTGGAAACCGCTGCGAGAGCTTCTCTTAACTCCGGCTCATCAAGAGTTACAGCCAGCATCACGCCAGTGGGCATCTGTTGCATCAAGCGGCCACGTTCGGCGACCAACTTGATCGCGTCTTCCATGCTGAATGTTCCACTCACACATGCAGCCACATATTCGCCCAGGCTATGTCCGAGTAACGCGGCTGGACGAATTCCCCAAACGCGCAGTTGTTCCGCCAACGCGTACTCCACTGTAAACAGCGCGACTTGCGTTATCGCTGTCTCGCGCAACTGTTGCTGTGCGCTCTGCTCGTTGCCGGGGTCCGGATAAAGGACGGTTCGCAGGTCGTAACCCAAAATCGGAGCGGCCGCTTCCGAGCACTCGTCCACCACGCGCCGGAATTCACCGTGCGTTTGGTACAGGCTGCGGCCCATGTTGACCTGTTGCGCACCCTGGCCCGGGAACAAAAACACAATTCCCTTCGTCGAATGTAACTCTTCGCCGCTAACGTTTATCCCGACTTTGTCATCTCGCAAGGAAGCGATCGCTTCATCCATCGTGCGGCAGATTACCGCTGCGCGCTGCGCAAAGCTGCGGCGTCCAACCTGCAGCGTGTAAGCAACGTCAGCTAAATTTTGCTCCGGATGCTGCTCCAGATAATCCGCCAACCGTCCGCGCGCTATCTTCAACGATGCTTCATTACGCGTACTCAACAACAGGAATTCCCGGCGCGCAACATCGTTCTCTGCTGCTGAAGTTTCCTCCTTATTTAAAGGCGCTTCTTCGAGGACCACGTGCGCGTTGGTCCCACCAATGCCGAATGAGCTGACCCCCGCGCGTCTCGGACGACCTTCAGTGCGCGGCCACGGCTTCAATTCTGCGTTCACATAAAACGGGCTTTGCTCAAACTCGATCTCGGGATTCGGCCGTTCGTAGTGCAAACTCGGCACCAGTTCCTGATGATGCAAAGAGAGAACAGTTTTGATTAGTCCTGCGACTCCTGCCGCTGCGTCAAGATGACCAATGTTGGTTTTCACTGATCCGAGCCCGCAGTAATGGCCCAAACGATCTTGCTTGCCAAAGGCTTGTGTCAGTGCAGCCACTTCGATCGGGTCACCAAGAGGCGTGCCCGTACCGTGAGCCTCAACGTAACTGATTGTATCGGCTGACACACCAGCCATAGCCTGCGCCTCAGCGATCACTGTGGCCTGACCAGTCACACTCGGCGCCGTATAACCAACCTTCAGCGCGCCATCATTGTTTATGGCCGAGCCCTTGATTACTGCGTAAATGGCATCACCGTCCGCCAAGGCGGTTGCAAGAGGTTTGAGCAACACCAACCCGACACCGCTTCCGCCTACAGTGCCTGCTGCTCGCACATCAAACGCACGGCAATGACCATCCGGCGATTTGATCCCGCCCTCCTGAAACAGGTAGCCCGCCTTCTGGGGAAATCGCAGCGACACTCCGCCGGCCAATGCCATCGAACATACACCGGTCAGCAAACTCTGGCAGGCAAGGTGTACCGACACGAGCGAGGTCGAACACGCGGTCTGCACCGTCAAACTTGGACCAGTCAAGCCGAGTTTGTAGGAAACTCTGGTGCTGATGAAATCCTTGTCGTTTCCCAACTGCACTTGCGTATTGTTGAGGGCGCCACTGGAAGTGATGGATGCATAGTGCCTCAACAGGTAGGTGTTCATGCTCAGTCCCGCAAAGACCCCGATCGGAAGCGGGTATGACGCAGCGTCGTAACCGGCGTTCTCAATTGTCTCCCAGGCACATTCCAGGAACACACGTTGCTGCGGATCCATGATCTCCGCCTCACGCGGCGTGATGCCGAAGAGCTCCGCATCAAAAAGTTCGACGCCGTCGAGGATCGCGCCGGCTCTTACATAGCGACCCTGTCGCAGCAGTTGCTCACTCACACCCGCCGCTCTGACTTCTTCTTCACTGAATTCCCGAATCGACTCTATGCCGTGCCGCAGGTTCTGCCAAAACTCTTTCACGTTTGCGGCGCCCGGAAAGCGACCTGCCATTCCGATGATTGCCACATCTCTCGTCGCACCTGGTGAGTGATGTCGCACCAGGGCACGAGCCCGCGCTAACGAAAACTGCGAGTCAGCATCCGTGGCTTCCGTAGTGTTGCTCAGATGCTTTGCTAGAGAACCGATCGTCGGATACTTGAATAATTCAAGCACCGGCACCTGGTGACCCAGGAGCTCCCGCAATTTCGAACGTACCTGGACCAGCAGCAACGAATGGCCTCCGAGATCGAAAAAGTTATCGCTGAGTCCGACTCGCTCGAGTTTCAGCACTTCCTGCCAGATCGCAGCCAGCGACTGTTCCAACTCAGTCTGCGGTGCGACATAGATCTCTTCGGGAGTTCCGCGAACATCCGGATCCGGCAACGCGCGGCGGTCCACTTTGCCATTGGCTGTCAACGGCATTGCTTCAAGTCTCACAAACGACCCCGGCACCATATATTCCGGCAGCCGCTCTCGCAGGTAGCTGCGCAACCGCCTTACGTCGTCCTCACCACCCGTCGTCTTCAACACCACATAGGCGACCAACTGCATTCCACTCTCGAGCCAGCGTACCTGGACCAACGCTTCGCGCACTTGCTCGTGTCCACGCAACACCGCTTCGATCTCGCCCAACTCGATGCGATAACCACGCAGCTTTACCTGACTATCCAGGCGCCCCAGAAACTCCAGTTCGCCATCAGCCAGATAGCGCACTAAATCTCCGGTCCGATAAAGTCGGGTTCCGCTCTCGCCATGTGGATTGGGCACAAATCTTTCCGCCGTCAGCCCAGCCTGGCCCCAGTAACCTCGGGCTAAGCCGGCGCCACCCAAATACAGTTCGCCAGCCACTCCCACCGGCACCGGCTCAAACCGCTCATCCAGCACATAAACCTGCGTGTTCGCAATCGGCCGCCCGATCGGCACGATGGGCCTCGCGCTGTTTGCTTGACATTCCCAAGAGGTGACGTCGATCGCCGCTTCGGTTGGTCCATAAAGATTGTGTAACTCTGCGCTGAGACGCTGGAAGAAATCCTCCTGAAGCTCAAAAGGCAAAGCCTCACCGCTACAGATCACCCGCTTCAGACTGGTGCAACGTTCGATCCCTTCAGCTTGAAGAAATACGCTCAGCATTGAAGGAACGAAGTGGCACGTTGTTATTCGCTCTGTCGCAATCAAATCGATCAGATACTCGGCATCCTGATGTCCTCGCGGCTTGGCTACCACTAGACAGGCGCCGGTAATCAAAGGCCAGAAGAATTCCCAAACTGAAACATCGAAGGTGAACGGCGTTTTCTGGAGAACGCGGTCCTCGCTGTTTAGTTGATAGGCTTGTTGCATCCAAAGAAGACGATTGCAAATTCCAAAATGCGTGTTTATCGCCCCTTTGGGTTTGCCGGTCGAGCCGGACGTGTAAATCATGTAGACAGCGTTGTCAGGTTCAATCGTATGAGAAAGATTCTCATCGCTATATCTGTTCAACAGCTCGCGATCTCTATCCACGCAGAATTCCAGGCTCGCACTCCCCCGTAAACGCGCACTGATATGTTGTTGAGTGAGGATTAACTTTGGCTCGGCATCGGCAATCATTGTCGACAGACGCTCGGTTGGGTATTCCGGATCCAGAGGCATATAGACGCCACCGGCCTTCAACACTCCGAGCAGACTCAACACCATTTCAACTGAACGCTCCATCAATACGCCGACTCTTTCTTCAGGCCCTATGCCCTGCTCCCTGAGGTAATGGGCCAACTGGTTGACGCGTTGATTGAGCTGCCGGTAAGTAAGTTCTGTTCCTTCAAATCTGAGTGCGGGAAGATCAGGTGTCTTTTCCGCCTGGGCTTCAAACATTTGAGCCAACGTCAAGTGCAGCGGAAACTCAGTTTCAGTGTCGTTCCAATGGACGAGCTGCTGCTGGCGTTCCTGTTTGGTGAGTAACGGTAACTCGGCGAGGCGTTGTGCCGGATTCGCGACCAGCCCCTGAAGTAATTGTTCGTAGTGAGCGAGCACGCATTTGGCAGTCGTGCGATCGAAGAGATCCGAGTTGTACTCCAGCGCCGTCTGCAACCCGTTGTCATTCACAAAGGTATAAAGCAACCAATCAAATTTTGCAGTGGACTGTTCGATCGATAGCGCGGTTGCTTCGAGGCCGCGCAATTGCAGGGGTCGGCGTTGATCGCTGCGCATCGTGAGCATCGCTTGAAATAGTGGCGAGTGTGACAAATTGCGTTTCGGCTGCAATTCTTCAACGAGTTTTTCAAAAGGCAGGTCCTGATGCGCGTAGGCTTCGAGGCACATTTCCTTCACCTCTGCCAACAGCTCCGTAAACGTCTGCTCACCCTGAACCCTGCTTCGCAGCACCAACGTGTTCACGAAGAACCCGATCAACCCTTCAATTTCAGCGCGCTGCCGGTTCGCCACCGGCGTGCCCACCACGATGTCATCCTGCCCCGTGTAGCGTGACAACAACACCTGAAATGCCGCCAGCAGCACCATGAACAACGTCGCGCCATGTTGTTGGCCCAACTGGTCCAGTGCTGCCAGCAACTCCTGGCCCAACTGCCGCCGCTCGAGCCCACCCCGGTAACTCTGCACTGCGGGCCGCCCACGGTCCGTTGGTAACTCCAGCACCGGCAACTCACCGCGAAACTGCTCGCGCCAGTAAGCGAGTTGCGTTTCCAATTCGGCGCCCTCGAGGTGCTCCCGCTGCCACAGCGCGTAGTCAGCATAGTGGACCGGTAACTCCGCGATCTCGGCGGCAACCCCGCCGTTGTAGAACAGTTCCAGTTCTTTGAACAGCACTTCCATGGACCAACCGTCGCAGACGATGTGATGCAGCACGAGTAACAACACGTGCTCGCGCTCACTCAGCCGCATTACCCGCACTCGCAACTGTGGCGCCTGGCGCAGGTCGAAGGGTCGCTCAACCTCCGTCCGCACCAGCGCCACGGCCGTCTGCTCTCGTTCCGCGGGCTCGAGTTTCGAAAGATCTTCTATCCGCAAACCCAGCGGCGCAGACATTGTGATCAACTGGCACGGCTGGCCCTCGCGATAGCCAAAACTGGTCCGCAACG
>DATNJO010000207.1:0-3172 GCA_035603895.1 Pyrinomonadaceae bacterium | reverse complement strand
GTACAAACCAGCTAATTCGGGATGATCGTTCCGATTTACGGCGTGGCCCGCAAAGTGAAAAAGGGACGGTGAGGAAAACAACAGTTCCAGAATCGCTTTCGCAGAGATACTCTCTCCGACGATAACTATATCTCCCGGCTGCTTGGTTTCAAGTACTTCCGGTTGATTTTCCAGCAATGCTCCACGTTCGTAGTGAGGGGCAAGCCTGATCGCGGCACCACTCGCAACAAGAGGACTACGGTAGTTCTCAATAGCCAGCAAAGAGGTCACTGCTTTGGCCCTCCCGCATTTGGAACGTATTGCATAAGTGAACGGTATGAAGTGCAGCGAACCGTGCGGCCAGATCCTCACTTGTTCCGCTGACCGCAGAGCTTCAGCGGGTAAGTCCTTTAGCAACTTTTCGAGCACAGCATCTATCGGAGCGTAGTCTACTGGTTTTGATCTGTTGGCAGCCGTCATCGACAAACCCGACGACTCGATGGTTCTTTTTATTTCCTCATTGCCAATCGGAATGGCGTTCAATTTTGTTGACTTGCCCCAACGATCGATCCGGTGAGTCTCATGCTGATCGGTGAAGAAATAGATCTCGAGTGTTCCGTTTTGTGGTGGTTGAAGTGTAACCGGAGTTCGTTCAGCCTGTTCGAAGAGATCTTCCCGCACAAGTTGAAGAGCCTGGCTGCGAGCTATTGCGTCAGAGATGTCCACCTGGTTTTGAAGTTCGACGTACGCTGTATAAACATCCTTGCGCGCAGGACCAAAAACGCCCTTGCGCATCGACTCCGGCGCGAAGAGTTCTTCTCCTAATAGCAGCGGACCTGTTTCTCTAGCCCGGGCCTCAAGTGCGGCCTGCTTCGATCCCATCCTGCCGTTACCGATTCTTAAGCCGACTCCCTGCGCTTCTAACACGGCCTTTAGCGCAGCCTCGGGTTGATCGGATTCGATCGCGTACTGAACTGTCTTAAGAAAAACCTCCTGATGAGCCCAGATGAATCTTCGGCGGGAAACCGGGTCGCGAAAGAGTGGCGCAACAGACACTATTTGCGTAATCGCCTCTGCTGCCTGTCGATAGGAGCGATCAACACCTTGCTGCGCTTCGAGTGGAAGATTGATCAGCATTGCATTGACCAACAGTCCCTCCAGATTGTGCTCCGGAATTAACTTTAGTGCCCTACCCAGGTGGGCGATACCCAACTCTTCATCACCGGTGTCGAGTGCATGACGCGCAAGCACAAGATCGGCAGTGGCTACCCAACCCGGAGACTTCATCTTCACCGCGAAATCCACTGCGGTTCTGGCCCAATATCTTCCGCTGTAGCCGGACGTTGATAGTGCTTCCGCCATGCAAACCTCGAACGCAGTCAACCAGCCTTCGTCGGCAGCAACTTGTTCGGGACTGGGTGCATCGGGCCAAGACACCTCAGGAAGCTGTGTGAAGTCTTGATCGGTTATGAATTGGAATAAGATGGTCCACAGACCCTCAACAGCCATTTTCAATAACGCACCGGAAGCTGAGCCGTGATTAGCACAGAGTCGGCGAGCACGCGTGAGGATGCGAACAGTCGCCCGGGGGTAAGCATGATGGGCTAACGTGAGATAGGCGACTACATAGCCTGGTTGGCGCATGACAGCCCAAAAATCCGCGAGCCGCAGATAAGCCTCGCACCTTAATCGACGGAGTGCAGGCGAATTAGCATCACGGTCCCATATCGCAGTGACCGCAGCCTGTTGCAGGGCATCCAAACAGTTCTGCCATTGACCTACGAAGAAAGATGTTCGTGCAAAGCCAAGCGCCGCCCGCGCTGAATGCGAACCGGGACCTTCTAATCCCAATCGCTCGACAAGTTGACCGTACTGCGGATCAGACCCATCCAGGGTGCCGGCCTCTGCTTTGAAGACTAGGCCGATCACAGCGCTATCATCGCCAGTCAAATTCGCGGCACTAAGTTCATGGCCCAAGTGCAACAACTCACCCCGCCAACAGGCGTTGTCGATATGATCCCAGGGGTTATCTTTGCTGAATCGGTTGGGCATTTGGCTTCATCGGCTACTGTGAAACCGTGGTGCAGACCTGTTGGGCGCAGAGGAAGGTTTGTTTCGTCATGACGGATACGGGTTGGGTGCCGAGTAGGGCGGGTTGGAAGCGTACTTTTCTGAGCGCTTCAATGGCTCGTTCAGTTAATCCAAACGGTAATGGCTCGTCGATCGAGATATCTGATACACGGCCGTTGTTGCATACGACGAGCAGCAAAACAATTTTCCCCTCCACTTTGTTCTGAACCGCCTCAGCAGTGTAAGGCACCTGCAAACGCTCCTTCATGACTGCCATCTGCGTGACATCAGGCCGTCTGTAGATTGGGCTGAGACATTCTTCGTCAGCAGAATTGTTTGGAGACGGCTCCTTTTCGGCCTTGTCGTCTAAAGCGGGTGGAGACGCTTCCGGTGACGGTGTTGGCGTCGGAAGTGACACTTGCACCGGAGGCGATGCTGGGGGAAGCGCTGCGGGAGTTGGCTCTGGTACAACTACTGCCACATTTGATACTGCGGCCGGGTTTGCTGTGCGTTCGGTCGCTAGGACTTCCTGCCACAAGCGAGCCTGCAGATCCCAGTTCAATGGCCGGACCTTCGCAATCACTTCCAGCGTCGCAGACTTTTGTCCGAGCCTGAGATACGCGAGACCGAGATTGTATAAAGCACCTGCGTAGTCAGGCACGATGCGCACCGCTTCACGATAAGCTGTCACCGCCTCTTGCCAGCGCCCAAGACCCGCGTACGCAAGTCCCAGATTGTTGTACGCATCAGGCCAGTCGGGCTTGAACTCGAGGGCCTTTCGATTCGACGTTATTGCCTCTTCGTACTTCTTCTCCTTGAGTTGGGCCAAGCCAAGATCGTATTGAGCCGCGGGGGAGTTGGGTTGCAAACTGACAGCCTGCGTAAGTATTGAAAACGCTTCAGGGTAAACTCCTTCTGTAATCAACTGAGCGCCGAGGTTAACGTACGCCTCCACACTATTCGGATTGGCCCGAACAACTTCGCGCAGTGTGATGCCCTGGGTCTTCTCATTTCTTCCGATATGGATCTCGTTGTACCGAGCTTCCAAAGCAGCGAGATTGGCAGCACCGCCTGCATGTTTTGGATCGACGACCGTCAGCTTCCTGAAATATTCTTTCGCCTG
>DATNJO010000206.1:0-3354 GCA_035603895.1 Pyrinomonadaceae bacterium | reverse complement strand
TCGGCCGCTCGTCGATTTCATCGGCGATCGTCAGGAACTGCTCAACATCATCAACGAGATGATCGGTGAGTTGAATGCTTCGCACACCGGAGCGGCGCCGCCACCGCGCGGGTTTGGCGGTGGTGGAGTTTCAACCGGTCACCTCGGCATCGAGCTCGAAGCGGACAAAGCCGCGGGCCGTTATCGCGTTGCCTACATCTACGAAGATGGACCAGCCGACAAAGACTGGGTGAAGGTGAAAGTCGGCGACTATTTACTCGCGATCGATGGTAAGCAAGTGAAAGCCGGCGACGAGTACTGGCAGTTATTGAACAACCGGTTGAACCGCAAGGTCACCGCCACGTTCAATAGCAAACCGGCCGACGACGGTGCGTGGACCACACGCATTGAAACCATCAATGGCGGCGCGTACAGCCAGTTGCGTTACGACCGCTGGGTGAAGGAGCGGCGCAAGAAAGTCGACGAGCTTTCGGGTGGACGCATCGGCTACCTCCACATTCAGGCGATGAATCAACCGTCTCTGCGCAAGTTTGAGAAGGAGATTCGCGAGTATCGCAACAAGGAGGCGCTGGTGATCGATCAGCGTTGGAACGGCGGCGGCAACATCGAACAGGAGTTGCTCGCGATCCTGGTCCAACGTCAGTACCAGATTTGGCAACCACGTGGAACTGAAGCGTCCGGCCGTCCGTTTGCCGGTTTCTTTGGACCAAAGATCGTGTTGCAAAACTGGCGCTCGGCTTCGAACGCGGAAATGTTTCCGGCGGGCTTCCGTGCTCTCGGACTCGGCAAAGTGGTTGGTACGCCGACGATGGGCGCGGTCATCGGAACCGGCAGTTATAGTTTGATTGACGGTTCAACGGTGCGCACACCGGGCGTGGGCGTGTTCCTCGCCGATCCGAAGCGAACGAACATGGAAAACTACGGCGTGCAACCCGACATGCTCGTTGATAACAAACCGGAAGACACGCTAGCCGGACGCGATCGTCAACTCGAAGCTGCAGTCGAAGATCTGATGAAGCAATTAAACGGCTCGCGCCGCCCTGTGGCGACTGAAGGTCAGCAACAGCAAAAGTAAGCCACAGATAAACACAGACTGACACGGACAGGTAGAAACAGAGCGGGTTAGGAAGGTTGCTTCTGACCTGCTCTATTTCTGTCCGTGTTTGTCTGTGTAAATCCGTGGCTAATTAGTGACGATGTTGGTCATTCTGATGACTTCAAAGTCGGACCCTTTGATTCCTTTGAGCGTACTCAATTCGTCGTCGTCCCAACGCATGTCCGGCGCGCCGCTGATGAACCAGTTGGAGCCGTTGTCCGCCACGATCATCCCGTACTTCTTCATCGCCCGCAGAATCACCTGTATCGCCGGCGAATAACCCGAGATATTCACTGACGCTTTCAACCGCACGCGCATACCCATCGGTGGACGATCGACACTCGTGTTGTTGCTGGCCCAATGACGCGCTGGATGAACGTAAGCGCGCCGCGTGATCTGCGCAGTGAAACGAAGCGCGTGGCGGATCTCCTGTTGCTCAAACACCTCGTCGTAACGCACCAGCCCCGGAAAGATCGGTAAGCCCGCGGCATCCGCTGACGTCCAACCAGCAGGTCTCAAGGCATTTGAATTGAGATCGAAGATCGCGGCGGAATCTGCGTTCCAACTCGCGCCGCTGTTCACCGGAAACCCGCGATACAGCTCGTAGAGTTTCCAATTGTCGCGATCGATCACGAGCACGTGACGGTCGCCGGTGCCGTTTGGTCCACCCTCGATCGGTGCATTTGCGGGAACCGGATACGGGCCGGGATCGCTTTGCGAACCGAAGGCAGTGAAGTTGATCGGAACCGGCGTTTGATTTCCCGCAACGACGATGTAGGGAATGCCGTTAGGTGCGCCGTTCCAAACTGTGCCGAAGTCAGGATGCAGACCGGTGTTCAGGCCCATGCCGGCGATCAAATTGGCGGAGTTTGGATCGACCGGCGCATTCGAGACGTCTTCGTTCCACGCGTTGTCCGATGGAAACAACTGCTTTCCGTGAAGACTCGCACCGATGCCGAGCTCGGGTGTTGGTTGCGGGATAACTTCGTCGTCAGGTGGACCACCACCGATGTGCCCGATGCCGATACGCACGCGATTACTCGTCGCGCCGCGAAAAGTAATTCCCACCAGAACGTCGCCAACGTCGCCGAGATTGTCGTTCAAGCGCACGATGACGGACGTGACACCCGAAGCTCCAGCAACGTCGCCGACGTACTCAACCGTCAATGGATAATGAAGGTGGTTGCCGTCTTCTGCGGAAGCCGTCACGTCTGCCGCGGTTTCGCTGGGAGCAAAGACAGATTGTTGGCGAAGAGCATGACGCGCGTGCGGTTGTCGGAACCGAGCGGAATGATCGCGTCTGGCGCGAATGGTTCATCGACGCGGGTCACAGATTCCACGGCAACGCCGCGCGTGGATCCGGCTTTCGTCAGCAGGATCGGCACGGGCGCAACTCGAGCGCGCGTTGGCGCGAGCAGTGCGACCACGAAGAACGCAAAGAAAAAGATGATGAAGTAACGGGCGTGTCCCAAGGTCTTACCCTAGACGTCAGTTTGATGTTGAGGCTTAGGGCAAGGTGAGGGAGACAGTATAAGCCACAAAGAGGCACAAGAAGCATTAAAAAGAAGTGGGCTTCCTGTGGAAAGCCATTTTGCGCCTCTTTGTGGCTTAAAAAGTTGGCTGCGGCGCAACTGCGGCCATCTCGCGTTCGAGCGCCAACATCTCGCGTCCGGCGATGTAGCCACGAATCATCAGCACTAGTGCAACGCAGTGAATAATCAGGCCGAGAATGTCCACGATTACCAACGTGAGAAGGCTGTCGAGACCAAACAGGATTATGCCTGCGAGATAGGCCCCCAAATGCCGCTTGTTTGAAAGGTAACCGAACCCGATAAACAGCGCGGTGATGAAGATGTCCAGGACAATCGCGACGACCTTTGTCGCTTCACCGAAAGTGCCGGCAAAATACACGGCGAAACCGTCAATCAGTTGCGTGATACCGAGACTGAGAAAGAAGCCAAAGTTACCGTCCATCAGGCTGATGACGGATGTAACGAGGGTGAGTCCGGCGATCCAGTAGAACCAGTTCGCGCCGGATCGAAAACGGCTGGTCAGCTCAGCGTGCTTGACGTAATCATAGTTGTTTTCAAACATTGGGAGGTCTCCTTCTGGGGCTTTGAGGTTGGGTCATAAGGTTTTATGGCGCGGGTTTAAGCTTGAAGTCGGATGGGACAAACTCGATCGATTTGATAATACCGTCGGCTTTGATTCGCTTGTCGACGTTTGGGGAGTAGACAACGACGACCAGATTCGCGGGT
>DATNJO010000205.1:0-2358 GCA_035603895.1 Pyrinomonadaceae bacterium | reverse complement strand
GGCGGGGGGAGTCGCCGTCGCCGGAGAGGGTGATTTGATAGACGTTCGGGGGGAGGGGGTAGGGGCCCATGCGTTCGGCCCACTCGATGACGATGACGGCGCGTTCGTCGGAGAGGAGTTCGTCCAGGTCGACGGCGTGCGCGGCGCTGGCGCCTTCGTCGAGTCGGTAGAGATCGAGATGGTAGAGTTGAAGACGCCCGGCGTAGGGATTCACGAGAGTGAAAGAGGGGCTGGTGACATCTTCTTCGTCGATTCCCAACGCTGCACAGATGCCTTTGACGAAGATCGTTTTGCCGGCGCCGAGTGGACCGCTCAATAACAGAATCTCACCGCCTTCGAGCCGCTCGCCTATTCGATAGCCATAGTTGAAAGTCTCCTCGGGAGAGGAACTGATGAACTCTTCCATAGTAATTACGGCTGTTCTCCCTCCGGATCGAGTTGGCGGATGGCGTCGCTGAAGTGTTCGCGGATGTCGGAGGCGACCATCGTGCGCATGCCGAGTTTGCGTGCGGCGAGATCGCCTGCGAGACCGCCGACGTAAAGCGCAGCGATTGCTGCCGCGAGCGGATCGGCGTCGTCGTGAAGCGTGCCATAAGCTTGTGCGAGAAAGCCGGAGATCAAACCCGTAAGTGTGTCGCCCGAGCCGGCGGTACCGAGTCCCGCGTTGCCGGTTGGATTGATGAACACGCGGCCATCCGGCGCCGCGATGAGCGGTCGCGAACCTTTCAGAACGAGAATCACTTTGTGAGCGACGGCAAAGTCACGCGCGGCGGCTGGACGGTCGCTTAGCGCTGAACGCTCGTTTGTTCCCATCAGTCGAAGCATCTCGCCCTGGTGCGGTGTCAAAATCAATGGCAGCTCGTCTGAACCGCTCAGTTCGGTTGGCCATGGCGCAAGACAGTTCAACCCGTCCGCATCGATCACACAGGGGCGCGAGCGACGTTTCACGATCTCACGCACAAACCGCCGCGTGCGTTCGTCGTCTGATGTCAGTCCTGGTCCAACCGCGACGACTGTAGACTTCGATGCTAAATCCAGGAGGTGATCGATAGCCTCATCACTCGCCGCACCGCGATCAGTTTCTGCCAGCGCAGTGGTCATCACTTCCTGCATTGCGCGAGTCGCGACGAGTGGCTGCGCGGAACTCGGCGTCGCAATCGTCACCAGCCCTGCGCCACTGCGCATCGCAGCATTCCCGCACAATGCCGCCGCGCCTGAATATCCACGCGATCCCGCGGCAATCAGCACGTGCCCGTGCGTGTTTTTGTAAGAGTCCGGCGTGTAACGAGTTTTGACGAGCCAACGCTGCGCATCTTCCGCTTCAACCAAAAACAGCCACGGTTTCGTCGCGGCGATCAACGAAGCGGGCGAGCCGATATCCGCGACGATCAGTTCGCCACCGAAGTCGCTCGCGGGCGGCAGCACGTTCCCAGGTTTCGGCGCGGTAAACGTCACCGTCACGTCGGCGCGCACGGCTGGTCCAATCGGTTCGGCTTTGTCGGCGTTGAGTCCGGAAGGAATGTCGATCGAAAGCAACAACGGCCGCGCGCCGCCGGCACGCTCGCGCGCCTGTTTGAGCATCGCGAGGTGTTCGATGACTTTCAGAAACACGCCTTCGAGCGGTCGTGTCAAACCGGTGCCGAAAAGCGCATCGACGATGACGTCGTAGGTGCGGCGAGGCTTGGCGATCTGTTCCCAGGCGCTGACGTTTTCACACTCGATGAACGTCAACGGCGCAGGCGCTTCGGGCGATCCGGCTTCAAACGACGCGAGCCGGCGCACAGATTCGAAGTTCGTATGCGCATCGCCGACAGTCTCGGCAAACTTGCCAAACAGGACCACGTCACACTGAACACTCGCACGGCACAAGCCGCGGGCAAGAGCCGCGCCGTCGCCGCCGTTATTGCCTTTGCCACACAGGACGAGCGCACGTTTGCCGGTTAGCTCGCCGTTGAAGCGCGTACGAATGGTCTCCAGGCACGCGGCGCTGGCCGATTCCATCAGGAGCAGTGAAGTGGTGTGGTAGTTCTCGACGGTGAGACGATCTATCTCCCGCATCTGCTGGGCGAAGATTACCGGTTGCACGGGAGAATGATGCCACAAACAGGCACAAAAGCCAGAAAGCGGCCTTTACAAAGCCGCCGCCCGCCTTGCCTGCCGCTGCACCAACTGTCCTTTTTCCAGGATACTTAAGTTAAAGATCGAATGGCGGGCGGTCTCCAGAAAATTTTTGAAGAATTATTCTGGAACAGGTCGGGGTCTGTTCCAGAAACGGCGGAGGCTAAATCGTGATTGCCGCGCGCACATTCGGAGCCTGCGCCGCAGGCGTGTTTTCGGTTGCCGGCGTGAATCCCATCC
>DATNJO010000204.1:0-2055 GCA_035603895.1 Pyrinomonadaceae bacterium | reverse complement strand
CGTAACCGCCGCGCAGTGATTGCGGGCGAGTACATTGGTCTAACAGGCAAAGGGCGCGTCGAGTTTTCGGAAGCGCTCGAGGTCGCGCGGTCGATCATCAAGCTCTACACTGACGACACCGGCATCGACAAAGTCTTCCTCATCTACAACGAATTCAAATCGGTGCTGTCTCAACGCGTCGTGTTGGAACAGTTACTTCCTGTAGCACGTGCGAAAGAGCCCGAGCCGGAAACGAAATCGGCTGTGACGCTCGTCGATTACATTTACGAACAGCCACCCGACGAAATGTTCAGCCGGCTCTTGCCGCGTTTGGTTGAGACGCAGATCTTTCGCGCGTTGCTCGAGTCAATCGCATCAGAGCAAGGCGCGCGTATGACCGCGATGGATTCAGCCTCGAAGAACGCGAGCGAGTTGATCGAGAGCTTGACGCTCAACATGAACCGCATTCGCCAGGCCGCCATCACCAACGAGATCATCGAAGTCGTTTCCGGCGCCGCCGCTCTGTAACTAACTAGACAGGATTAACAAAATTTTCGAAAGACACCCAGCCTTCATGTTAATACTGTAATCCTGTCAACACCTCTTGTGGCCAGATTTCTCAGCCGTTATCTCCCTCTCGTCGCTTGGCTCGTCTTCATCTCTTACGCCTCGTCCGACAGCTTCAATGCCGGAAACACGTCGCGCATCATCGGCCCACTCGTACTGTGGCTATTTCCCAACACGACCCCGGAAACACTCGCGATAATCCACATAATCACGCGCAAGGCCGCGCACTTCACCGAGTACGCGATTCTCGCTTACCTCGCAGCACGTGCGTTCCGGACTTCGCCGCGCCCGGCACTGGCAAACCGCTGGTTTATCGCCTCACTCGCCCTCGTCGTCGCCTACGCTCTACTTGATGAATATCACCAGAGCTTTGTTCCGTCCCGCACGAGCTCGATTTACGACAGTTTCATCGACATGCTGGGTGGTCTAACGGCGCTTCTGCTCATCCGCCGTCGTCACAATCGCGCACGGCGCTTCAACTAATCTCGCCGTCTCAGCGTATAATCCGTGTTTGACAGAATCCTGCTAAGAATGAGGCTAAAAAATGGGAATTCTCGATCGTCTCAGCCCGAGTTCACAGTTCATTGAGGTAATTGAATGGCTCGACGACACCGGCAACACACTCGTCTATCGTTTTCCGGTGCGCGACCAGGAGATCAAAAACGGAGCACAGTTGATCGTGCGGGAGTCGCAAGCGGCTGTGTTCGTTCACGAGGGCCAAATTGCCGATCAGTTTCCTCCCGGCCGTTACACGATTGACGGCGGCAACACGCCGATCCTGTCGAAGCTCGGAGCCTGGAAGTACGGCTTCAACTCGCCGTTCAAATCCGAAGTCTACTTCGTCAGCACCAAACAGTTTCAGGACCTGAAATGGGGCACGCCGAATCCGGTGATGATGCGCGACCCCGACTTCGGCATGGTTCGCCTGCGCGCTTTCGGCATCTACTCGATGCGCGTCGCCGACCCGCAGTCTTTCATTAAAGAGATCGCCGGCACCAACTCACGTTTCGTCACCGAAGACGTCGAAGGCCAACTCAAGCGCACACTCGTGAGCAGCTTTACCGACGCACTCGGCGAATCCAAAATCGCCGCGCTCGATCTCGCGTCGAACTACGACGAACTCGGCACGTTCATGCGCGGCAAGATGAACGACGACTTCAAGAGCTGGGGACTCGAGTTAACCAAGTTTGTGATCGAAAACATCTCGCTGCCTCAGGAAGTCGAAGCCGCGATGGACAAGCGCACGTCGATGGGCGTCATCGGCGACGTTGGCCGCTACACGCAGTTTCAAGCTGCTGACGCGATGCGCGATGCAGCGCAGAATCCGTCTGGTGGTGCAGGAACCGGCGTAGGTCTCGGCGCGGGCTTTGCGATGGGAAACGCGATGGCCGGTGCGATGTCAGACGCGATGCGGCAGTCGAGAGAAGGCGTCTCCGGAGGCGCAGCAGCCGCGGCAACGAGTGGTGGTGCGAGTGTTGCTTGTCCGAACTGTGGTAGTAAAAATAATCC
>DATNJO010000203.1:0-3679 GCA_035603895.1 Pyrinomonadaceae bacterium | reverse complement strand
CGGCGCCCTGGTAGCTCTTGATGTAGTAATCGAGCGCCAATGCGTTTTGACCGGTCTGCACGTGTGCGGCGCCGAGATGCCAGAGCGCGGCGCGCCACGCCGGCGTGTTTTCCGGCAGGATCTTCTCGGCTTGTTTCAGATGGGCGATCGCTTCCGTGTACTTCTCCTGATTGAACAGCGCCCAGCCTTCGAGATCTTCCATCCGTCCTTTCAGAATATTTGCGAGCACACTGCGCGGCGCATCGGCAACGTCAGGAATGTTGCCGGAAGCAATCGCGCGTGCGCGCAAATCTCTGAACTCGTCGGCTTGCACGGCCATGGTCACCATCTGCACGTTGAGCGCATCGTCCGAAGCCTTTCGCGCTGCCGCAACGAGTTCGAGCACGGTCGGAATCCCGACGCCGTTTCGCAACAGGCGACTGGCCGCGTACAACTGTCGAAACGCACGCATGTTGTCAGTGCCGGAAGCAAACTCCTGCGCCGCGGCGACTGCTGTTGCCTCGTCGGCTTTTCCACCGTCAGCCGGCGTGAGTGCAACGTTGAAAGCGAGCAGCGCTTTCATGCGCTTCGCGTTTTCCGCAGTATCAGCCGAACGCGGCTGAAAGATTCCCGCGCGACGTTCGGGCGCGAGCAGGTCAATGAAGCTGCCATCATTGGCAGGCAGATGTCCTGCGAGACGTGTGTGAATCTGCCCTTCTTTGATGTCGAATGATTCGTGCAGCACATCGAAAGCTTCCTGATAAAGACCCATCGACGCGAGCACGCTCGCGAGCTCGTAATTGAGTGTCGGAAACTTGCCGAACTGCCGCGCATAACGCATCGCGCGCTCGGCGTCGAGCGGCTGGTTTGAACCGCGGTAAGCGTGGGCCAACGCGATCTGCGACCACGTGTAACGCGATTCGACCGCGACGGCCCGGCGGGCGAGATCGAAGGCTTTGTTGTTGTCGCCATGCGCGACGAACCAGTATGCGGCACCGGCGAGTAACGGCAGGTTGCGCGGTTCTTCGGTAAGCGCAGCGCTGAGTTCGGTGTTGGCCTCGTCCGTACGCGAGAGTTCGAGGAGCGAGATCACTTTGCCGGCGCGCGCGGCGCGGTCTTTCGGATCGGCTGCGAGTTCTTCGTTGTAGAGCGCCAGCGCCTGCTCGGCTTTACCCGACGCGCGATAGAGGTCTGCCAGACTGACGCGCGTGACTTTCGAAGCAGAATCGAGTTCGAGTGTTCGTTTGTATTCGTCTGCCGCTTCGTCGAGACGCAGTGAGACGTGCAGGCCGACTGCTTTGAGGCGATGTGCTTCAGCGAGATCGGGCGCGAGCTTGATTGCATCGTCAGCAATGCGAATCACTTCGTCACCGCGTTCGATACCCAGGTAGAAGTTCGCGATTGCGAGTATACGTTTCGGATCCGCACCAAACTTTGTCTCAATGTTCTGCGCGGCTTTAAACGCCGCTGCTCGCTCACCACGCAGGTAAAGATTCGTTGGGATTTGCGCGATCACGCCGGTGAACAGCTTGTCGGGCGTTGTCGCCGGATCGGCTGCGTCGATTGCGAGTTGGAGATGTTCGATACCCCCGACGGCGTCGCCGTTCTTCAATTTCTGATCGCCGAGAGCGGCGTATGCGCTTACGAGATACTCGATTGCGCGCCCGCGTTCCTTTGAATCAGGATGCGTGTCGAGCCACTCCTTCAGCTTAACCACGCGTTCAGCGACCGGAAGGACCAGCGTTAGTGAAACCGTCTCTTCATCGTCTTCTTCCTGAACGGGTGTTGTGGCAGCGGTCTTTTTGGTCGTCGATTTGACGGTGGTGGTGCCTTTGGCGTTCAGGTTTTTGCGCGGCGGTTTTGTAACTTCGGTCGTCGATTTTTTCGGCGCTTCTGGTAGTTCATTTATGGTTGTGTCAGTTTTAGGACTTTCTGCCGGCGTCGGCTCTATCTTTGGACTCTCGGTTGGAGTTGGATCAGCTTTCGGACTCTCTGCAGGTGATGCTTCAGGCGACCGTGTTTCAGCCGGCGTCGGTTCTGGCGTTGGTTCTGTCTTCGACTCTGGAGTTGGTTCGGCTTTGGGAACTTCGCTCGGCGGAGTCGACGCTGGTTGCGGATCCTGCGTTCGGGCAGCGTCTGAGACAACTCGGGGACGAGTTTTTTCAACTTCACGTGCGCTTACAAGAACCGGTTGCCCCGCCGCGTTTGTCTCGCTCGATCTATCAACGGCAACTGCTGCTGATGACGGCTCCAGGTCCGCGGCGTTGAAACCGATCTTTTCAGCCAGCGCATTCACAAACAGGCGCACGCCGCCGTCGATCGCTTCCGTGAATCGGCCGTCACTCAATGGGCCACGCATCCGGTAACTCATCTCACCCAACACACCGTCAGGTAACTGACCCTGGACCGGGCGGCTAAACTTCGTGAACGAACTCTTCGAAGCAGCAGAGACGACCATTAACAGTGAGCGCGTGCGAGTGCTCCTGCCGGCAATGTTCCACTCGTTAGCAAGACGTTGCGAGAACTCGTCAATCGGCTGGCCGTCGGTGCTGTCGATCATCACCACGTAAAGCTCGATCTTGGTCTTCTCTTTCAGGTTCGCCAGCAAGCCTTCCAATTGCGTCTTTATCTTGGGATCGATCACACCGGCGAGGTCGCTGATGTGGCTGGTTGGCGAGGGCAACTGCCCCGACTGGGCTAGCGGTGTGACAGTGCTAAGTGCAAACAAACAGGCAGCCGCAAGCACCGCCAATCCAAAGTTAAAGACTCGATATGTTGGGAGCATTTCGATGTTTTTCCGTGTTGAGTTTTGGGGGACGATTCGCCGGCCATGATACCATCTCTTTGCCTCTTATGCCTTTGCGAACTCTTCGAACCGCACATGAGTGAACTTGACGAAGCCTGGGCGTTAGCACTTGCGGAAGCCGAACGGAACGCGCGTCTTGCCGGCCGCCGCGACGTGGCCGACTATCTGGCGCTGCGCAATTCCAACGATCTTTTGCGCAAGGCCGGGATCGACTGGCTGCTCAGGAGTTTCACGAATCTCGCCGGCGATGCAAATCGCGCGGGTGCGAGTATTCAACTTTCAAACACTGACGGCCACCGGTTTCGCATCGGCACCTCCACGATGGTTGGCCGCGTCGTGACGTTAACAAACGGCCTGCGCCAATTGTCAGTTCAGGCAGGCTGGCCGCGCGTACCACGCGACGGGATCGTTCGTGGCGGCGGGCTCGCTGCCGGGCACATTCTTCATCTCGGCATCAAATCCGCGGGCGACGAACTGTTGTTGTTGAAATCGTCCACAGGTTCACCGCAGTGGAAGCTAATTAACCGCAACGGATTAGTACTTCACGAGTCTGACATCCGCCGCCACCTCGCCATTCTCATAGACGACCAGCGTTAGAGCCAGCCACAGTCCGTGTTATCTGTGGCGAACCGATCTCACCCACGTAACGTTTTCCGTAACGCATGCACCTTTTGGCGTTGGCCGACGCCGAGCCCATGAATTTATTAGGCAAAAATAAGGTTTTCCAGCGTCCTGCGACAAAGGCACAACGCTTGCCAAATGTCCCCACAGCGAAAACGCCGGCTGAGGATCAATCCCCACACCCGATTTGAATTCTGAGGAGACATGCATGAGGAAGCACACACTGAAGTTTTCAATTTTGGCTGCGGCGTTGGTGGCGCTCAGCCTGCCGGT
>DATNJO010000202.1:0-4063 GCA_035603895.1 Pyrinomonadaceae bacterium | reverse complement strand
CTAACGCAGGCTCACGCGGCAATAGCGCGGCGCGCAGCAGTAGTTCCTGATCTGGAGTCGGCCAGCATCCGGCCTCATTGTTGACAGCGATCATATCTAGACTGTGGAGCAAACGCGTGAACGAATTTGGTTATTGCGCGGACTTCGTGATAAGCCGCTTTCCACTCACCGGCTTTCTTGACGTTTAGCGGTCGACCGGCGGAGTCTGTGCTTACGATCCAAACGCCGTCGTCTGAGCGAATCTGATAGTTGAATATCCAATCCACGAGCTGAGTAAGCGCCGTGTGGTACTCGTCGGAATCAAAATGAGCGACGGCATCGGTCAGTGCCGACAACCCTTCCGCCTGCACCCACCAGAATTTGGTTGTGTCGCAAGCTGGCTCGTAAGGCTTGCCTCTGAAGTAGAACCCTCCACGCGCGCGATCGAAACCGTAACGCAACGAATGTCGCAGGAGAATTTCGAAGTGGTCCCAGTCGCGAGGTATTCCCAGTGCTTGCTGAGCGTGAAGTAGTAACCAGGCAAACTCGAGCGTATGACCGTGCGAAACACCTGACAACTCATCGACAGCTTTCCAATCCGCCAGACGATACTCACAAGCTTCGCTCACGTTTGGCGGATAATATTTCGTGCAAAGCAGTTCAATTGCTTCAACGAGCGAATCTCGCACTGAAGTATCATGGACTTCTGAGTAAAGCTCTGTCAGCGCTTCCATCCAATGCAAGAGGGCATCACCGCTTTTGAACCCGACTATGTCGGGCATGCCTGGCAGTCTTTCGCCCGTGCAGGTCAATGGCGTGAAGTCTCGTTCGCAGTGTTCGGTCCATCCACCGTGGATCTTGTCGCGAAGACTTTGCTGAACAGTCTCATAAACCGAACGAGCGTATTCGAGAGGTTCTGACAAACCACTGGCCCGGTGATATTCGACGAGTGCGTAGATAGTCATTGCCTGGCCGTAGAAAATCTTGTGTGGTTCGACTACGCCTCGGTTAACGTCGGTCTTCCAGTAGCAACCACCGTATTCTCGATCGAGCATCGTTTCGATCAAATAGGAGTAGCCGTGTGCGGCGGCTTTCAGGTAGTCGTGCTGTAGTGTGCTGTAACCCGGAACGTGCGCATGAGAAAACACCCAGAGCAATCGTGCCTGTGAGATCAACCCGCGCAGACTCTCGTTCTTGCCACGATCGTTATCACCCTTGATCGCGGATTTAATTTGCGCACGCCACGATCGATCACCCGAGTCGTAGACTTGGTAACCCCCTCGGGAATTGATAGTCGTGTTGTGCCAATAGGGCAGCATCCTGTCTCTGAGCAAAGCATTCCACTCAAGAGCTCTTTGCAACATTACGTCCCTCGGCGCGCTTGCGATCGAGCGCGGCCTTCAGCACTCGAGCATAATCACTGCGCGACTGTCGCTCGCGAACACCTGTGTTGGAATCGTGAATCCGGCGCCAAAGTAACAAATCGGGCAGGACCAACGATCGGACTTGTAACTCAACCGCACGTGCGTACCAATCGATAAACTCTCCCACTTTCAACCCGCCCGGAAATTTTCCAACACGATCGAAAGCTTCACGCTTGATAAATAAAGTCCCCGGAATAATGCCTGCTACCATGCCGGCCGCGGGGAGTTTCCTGTTCTTCACTCCTGCTTCCCACTCTGGACCATTCTGAAGTTGCACAGCCTGGCCGAAAACCATCTCGAGCGCCGGATCATTCTCAAACGCCCGGAGTTGTAGCTCAGTTTTCTCCTCGGGCCAGCGATCGTCTGCATCGAGAAAAGCTAAAAATTTCCCCTGGGCCAACTCCACACCCTGATTTCGCGCTGGGCCAATACCGGCATTGTCCTGATGACGATACCTTACGCCTCTATCGGCAAAGCTCTTTGCTACTTCAGCGCTCCGATCAGTCGAACCATCATCGACAACTATTACTTCAAGGTGCTTGTGGGTTTGGCTGAGTGCACTGTCGATCGCCTCGCCGAGATAGCGTTCGTAGTTGTAAACAGGAATGATTACGCTGACCAGATTATCTTTCATTTCATTGGCTGCGCTGCCGGTCCAGCGAGGTCTTCACGACCTTCAGCAACTCCGACAGAACCTCCTTCGCGCGCCCGGAATCATTTGCTTCGTGAATTCTCTTGAGCAGGAGCAATTCAGGAACAACGGCCATCGGTATTTCGGCGGCTTTCGCGCGGAAGAACCAGTCGCTGTCGTTCGCAGCGGAATACCCGGTGGCGAAATTACCGACCTTCTCAAAAGTTGTTCGCCGAACAACGAGCGTACCTAGCACCCAGCCGGTGTGAACCGCAGAAAGAAGTTCTTTTCTGAACCACGGAGGTAAAGTCGCGCCCGGTTCGAGAAAGAATTGTTGCTGAGTGAGCGTGTAGCCGGTCTCGGGATGACTCTGAAGGTAGTCGATTTGGAGTTTGAGCTTTTCAGGTTTCCACAGATCGTCCTGATCCAGAAACGCATAGAAGTCACCGCGCGCTGCTTCGATCCCGTTGTTCCGCGCCGCTGCGACACCTTGATTTGCCTGCTGGATGTAACGCACTTCAGGAAAGCTTTGCGCGATGATGCCACTATCGTCGACCGAGCCATCATCGACAACGATCACTTCAAACGGCCGATACGTTTGGGCAAACACGCTTTCCAAAGCAGCACGTAGGAAGCGGGCGCCGTTGTAAACAGGAATGATTACACTGACAGGTGGCTGTTCGATCATTTGCTACTGCTCCTCGACGGAAACGCCGGCAGCGCTGGGGCAACACCCGAACGTTCTCTGCGCCGATCCAAAGATCTCTTGAGCGCCTTCAAGACGTTGAGCTCGGATGTGCTCTTACCGCGCGTCATATTCTGTTCGTGCTGACGATAAAGCAACGTGACCGCATCAATGGTTTTGATTTCAGCACCTGCTTCCCTTGCCCGCATAAACCAGTCGACATCCTCGCTGTAACGCATGGTTTCATCAAACAATCCAACGCGCTCGAAAACAAACTTCCGAATAATTGCACTGCCCAAGTTGACCGAGAACGCCGGTTCCGCAAATTCCTCCGGGCCGTCAGCCGCTTCTGACAATCGCACCTGCTGAACCAGTCCCAACACAATGTCGATCTTAGGGTCACGAATCAGGTAAGAAAGTTGTAATTCGAGTTTGGTTGAGGGCCAGAGATCGTCTGCATCCGCGAAAGCAAGCAGACCACCTCGTGCTTGTTCGATACCACGATTACGTGCAGCAGCAGGACCTTGATTAGTTTGGTGCAGATAACGAACAGTTTCCGAAAGACTCCTCGCCACTGTTGCGGTCCCATCTGTCGAACCATCGTCAACAATAATGATTTCAAGAGACGAATGCCTTTGGTCCAACACACTCTGAACCGCTTCACGGAGGAATCGCTCGCCATTGAAGACTGGTATGATGACGCTGACTAAAGGATCCACCCTTATTCCTCCCGAGATTCCAGCTCCGCCAACAATTGTTCGATAACTGGTGGAATGTTGGAAAGATCTGTACCCACTTCAAGACTGAAGCAAGGAAGCTGACGCACAAATGCCGCCAGGAACTGAAACGCTTCGTTTCCAGCCCGCGGAAGCTGAAAGATCGTACTCGGAGCGAGCGCCGCCAACGTCATCGCTACGGAAACTCGTTTCCAACGCGTTTCGGGAATGCCTGTTACTCGAGGGAGTAATACGGCTCGCACTGGCAGTCGTGTAGCGACCTTCGCGGGATAATGTTCGTTTACAAACAGCAACGCTTTCTCGTCAGCTAATCGATCGGGGTTGGCTACTTTCGGCAACAACGCCGGAAAACGTTGCACATGGTCGCTGTTTAGTTTTGCAGAGTTGTAAAGACTATGGACCACCGGTCCTGATTCCAATCCAAGCAACGTGTAATCATCACCAGCATAAAAGAGATTGGATTCAAGGCAGCAGAGCGCGGTCGTCGACTTCCCGCTTCCTCCTTTTCCGCCTATCAAAACTCCACCGCTCGAGTTGCCGACGGCTGCCGCATGGACCAACTGCAATCCCTTGCTCAAAAGCCACCAGTGAAGAATGCTTCTTAACG